>CAYVGD010000352.1:0-2798 GCA_964450095.1 uncultured Polaromonas sp. | reverse complement strand
GGAGGCGGGCGAAGAGCTCATGGCGGGCCGTGATGCAGGAAGAAAGAAGACCGCAGAACCACTGCAGGCAATGGCCCCGTGCAAGCGACAGGCAAGCGGGGCCAGGTCGAGCTCGGCATTGTGGCCGGCTTTTAGAATGGGCCATGACCCAGAGGTTTGATGTCTGCATCCGCGGCGACGGCATCGTCGGCCGCAGCCTGGCGCTGCTGCTGGCGCGCGAGCGTCTGCGCGTGGCAATCCAGCGTGCGCCCCAGGCGGGGCACGCTGGATTGCCCGACGTGCGCGCCTATGCGCTCAACCCCGCCTCGCGGGCGCTGCTGGAGCGGCTGCGCGTGTGGCCGGACACGGAACATGCCACGCCTGTGAACGGCATGCAGGTCTGGGGCGACGACGGCGGCCAGCTCGCCTTCGCGCCGCCCCAGGGCCTGGCCGAGGTGGCATGGATCGTGGACGTGCCCGCGCTGGAGGCTCGCCTGTCGCAGGCGCTGTCGTTTGCGCCCGAGGTGCAGGTGCTGGAGTCGACCGAGCCGGTCAAGGCCGCGCTCACCGTGGTGTGTGAAGGCCGTCACAGCCAGAGCCGGCGTGAATTCGGCGTGGAGTGGACGGTCAAGCCCTACGGGCAAAAAGCGCTGGCTGCACGCTTTGCCAGCACCCTGCCCCACCAGGGGATGGCGCGCCAGTGGTTCCTGGGCGGCGACATCCTGGCGCTGTTGCCGTTGGGCGGCGCACAGGGCTGCGACTATGCGCTGGTGTGGTCGCTGGAAGCCGGGCGCGCGGCCGAGCTGGAATCGCTCCCACCTGAGGCCTTCACCGAGGCGGTTCAGGCCGCCGCCGGCCCCGAAGTCGGACGCCTGTCGCTGCGCAGCGAGCGCATGGGCTGGCCGCTGGCGCTCAGCCGCGCCGAGCGCTGGGTGGGCCCGGGCTGGGCGCTGGCGGGCGATGCCGCGCACACCGTGCACCCATTGGCCGGGCAGGGGCTGAACCTGGGCCTGGCCGATGCACAAGAACTTGCCCAGGTGCTGCAGGCCCGCGAATACTGGCGCGCGCTCGGCGACGAGAAACTGCTGCGGCGCTACGAACGTGCACGCAAGGCCGACGTGCTGGCCATGGGCCTGGTGACCGACGGCCTGCAGGGCCTTTTCTCTCAAACCGATGCGCGCTGGCAGGCAGCGCGCAACTGGGGCATGTCGGCCGTGGGCCGCAGCCGCCTGCTCACCGGCTGGCTCACCCGCCGGGCCATGGGCTGACTTTTCAAGGAACACCACATGCAAACCGCACTTTCTGCCGCACGCCGGCTCCTCGTTCCGGCCGCGGCGCTGCTCCTGGCGGCCAGCGCCTGGGCGCAGTCGCCGGCCTCGGGCACCGCCGCATCGCCTGCGCAGGACGCGGCCATCCGCAAGAACCTGGCCGAGCGGCTGCAGGGCATTCCCAAGATCGATGAAATCAACCGCACACCCATGAACGGCGTGTTCGAGGTGCGCATCGGGCAGGACATCCTCTACACCGACGCCGACGGCAGCCACATCCTGCAGGGACAGCTGATCGACACCCGCACGCGCAAGAACCTGACCGAGGAGCGCCTGGACAAGCTCAACGCCATCGCCTTCGACAGCCTGCCGATGGCCGACGCCTTCACCATCGTGCGCGGCAACGGGGCACGCAAGATCGCTGTCTTCGAGGACCCGAACTGCGGCTACTGCAAGCGCTTCGAGCGCGACCTGCAGAAGGTGGACAACGTCACCATCCACCTGTTCCTCATGCCCATCCTGGGGCCCGACTCCACCGAAAAGTCGCGCAACGTCTGGTGCGCCAAGGACAAGGCTCGCGCCTGGACCGACCTGATGGTGGGCGACAAGCCCGCGCCCAAGGCCGCCGCCAACTGCGACAGCACGGCGCTGGCGCGCAACGTGGAATTCGGCCGCAAGCACCGCATCACCGGCACGCCCACGCTGCTGTTCGCCAACGGCAAGCGCGTGCCCGGCGCCATTGCGCCGGCGCAGGTCGAGCAGATCCTGGCCGAGGTCCGCTGAGCGTCGCCCCGATGGCTTCGACCGCACCGATCGCCTACCGCGTCGAGATCGCCGACCTGAACGCCCACCTGTTCCAGGTGAGCCTGCGCATTGCCCAGCCGGCCGCCGGCCAGCGGGTGAGCCTGCCGGTGTGGATCCCGGGCAGCTACATGGTGCGCGAGTTCTCCGGCCACCTGCAAAAGCTTCAGGCCCGCCAGGGCCGCCAGGCGGTGGCCGTGCGGCAGCTGGACAAATGCAGCTGGCAGACCGAGGCCCGCCCCGGCCGCGCGCTGGAGCTGAGCTACGAGGTCTATGCGCATGACCCGTCGGTGCGCACCGCATTGCTCAACCACGAGCGCGGCTTCTTCAATGCCACCAGCCTGTGCCTTCGGGCCGAAGGCCTGGAAGGCCGGCCGCACCTGCTGGAGGTGCCCGCGCCCAAGGGCCTGAAGGACTGGACCCTGGCCACGGGCCTGTCGCCCGTGCGGGCCGATGCACGCGGCTTCGGCCAGTACGCGGCCGCCGACTACGACGAACTCGCGGACTGCCCCGTCACCTTCGGGCGGCTGTGGAGCGGCAGCTTCAAGGCCTGCGGCGTGCCGCACCGCTTCGTGGTGTCGGGCGCGGCGCCCAGCTTTGACGGGGATCGGCTGCTCAAGGACGCGCAGAAGATCTGCGAGGCGCAGATCCGCTTCTGGCACGGCAGTGGCAAGCCGCCGTTCAAGCACTATGTGTTCATGCTGCACGCCGTGGGCGACGGCTACGGCGGCCTGGAGCACCGCAATTCCA
>CAYVGD010000351.1:0-2812 GCA_964450095.1 uncultured Polaromonas sp. | reverse complement strand
CGCAGTGGATGATGGGAATGGGCGTGCCCCAGTAGCGCTGGCGCGAGATGCCCCAGTCGCGCAGGCGCCAGGTGGTCTTCTTCTCGCCCAGGCCTTTTTCAGCCAGCAGCTGGGCGACCTTATCCACGGCGGCCTTGTGGCCCAGGCCGTCGAGCACGCCGGAGTTGACGCACACGCCCGAGAGTTTGTCGCCGTACCACTCCTGCCAGGCGGTGGCGTCAAAGCCCTGGCCGGCAACAGACACCACCTGCTGGATGCGCAGGCCGTACTTGAGTGCGAAGGCGAAGTCACGGTCGTCGTGCGCGGGCACGCCCATCACGGCCCCGTCGCCATAGCTCATGAGCACGTAGTTGCCCACCCAGACCTCGATCTGCTCGCCGGTCAGCGGATGCTGGACGAACAAGCCCGTGGACCGGCCTTCTTTTTCCTTGAGCGCCAGCTCGGCTTCGGTGGTGCCGCCCTTCTTGCATTCCTCGATGAAGGCCGCCAGTTCAGCGTTCGATGCCGCCGCGTGCGCGGCCAGCGGGTGCTCGGGCGCCACGGCGCAGAAGGTCACGCCCATGAGGGTGTCGGCGCGCGTGGTGAACACATACAGCCGCCCGCCCTGGATGGGCTGGCCGTCGGCGCCCTGGATGCTGTGCGGGAAGGCAAAGCGCACGCCCTCGCTCTTGCCGATCCAGTTTTCCTGCATCAGTCGCACCTTGTCGGGCCAGCCGTGGAGGGTGGCCTTGCCGTTGCCGATCTGCACGTGCGAGAGCAGTTCCTCGGCGTAGTCGGTGATCTTGAGGTAGTAGCCCGGGATCTCGCGCTTTTCCACCACGGCGCCGGTGCGCCAGCCGCGGCCGTCGATCACCTGCTCGTTGGCCAGCACGGTCTGGTCCACCGGGTCCCAGTTGACCACCTGGGTCTTGCGGTAGGCGATGCCTTTTTCCAGCATCTTCAGGAACAGCCACTGGTTCCACTTGTAGTAGCTGGGATCGCAGGTGGCGACTTCGCGCGACCAGTCGATGGCCAGCCCCATCGCCTGCATCTGCTTTTTCATGTAGGCGATGTTGTCGTAGGTCCACTGGGCCGGCGGCACGCCATTTTTCAGCGCCGCGTTCTCGGCCGGCAGGCCGAAAGCGTCCCAGCCCATGGGCATGAGGACGTTGTGGCCCTTCATGCGCAGGTGGCGCGTGAGCATGTCGTTGATGGTGTAGTTGCGCACGTGGCCCATGTGCAGCTTGCCGCTGGGGTAGGGGAGCATGGAGCAGGCGTAGTACTTGCCCAGGGGCTTGCTGCTTTGCTCGGTGACGCGGTAGGCATCGCTGGCCTGCCAGTGGGCCTGGGCGGCGCCTTCGATCTTCTTGTGGTCGTACGTGGTGTCTTGCATGGGCGGCAAAGAGAAGGCGGGTGCGCGGCGCGGGCGCGCCGGGCAGAGGGGGTCGGCCCGCGCCGTGGCACGGGGGCCGCACGAGCGGCCAAAAGCGGCAATTCTAGGCGGGGCCTGCCCGGCGGCCGGGGGTTTCAGCGGCGGGCTGCGGCGCCCGGGCCGGCCGGCTCGGCGACGAAGGCGATGCGCCCGAGGCCGGCGGCCTGGGCCAGGCCCATGACCTCGACCACGCGGCCGTAGGGCACGCCCTGGTCGGCACGCAGCTGCAGTTCGGCGTCGGGGCGGGCCGCGGCGGCTTCCTTCAGGCGCTGGGCAAGCTGCGCGCTGTCCACCGCCAGGCCCTGGAAGAAGGCCTGGCCGCTGGCGTCGATCTCGATGCGCAACCCCGGCGGTGGGGCGGCCGGAGCGCTGGCAGGTGCCCGCGGCAGGTCCAGGCGCAGCGCACTGCCCAGGAAGGGCGCGGTCAGCATGAAGATGACCAGGAGCACCAGCATCACGTCCACCAGGGGCGTGACGTTGATCTCGCTCATGGGGACGGGGGCGGTGCGCCGCTGCAGGCGTCCGAAGCTCACGGCGCCTCCGGCGGGGCGGCGGCCAGGAGCTCGCGCAGGTCGTGCGCAAAGCCCTCGAGCTCGGCCTCCATCTGCGCGGCCTGGCGGCCCAGCGCGTTGTAGGCCAGCACTGCCGGGATGGCGACCGCCAGGCCGAAGGCGGTCATGACCAGCGCTTCGCCCACGGGGCCGGAAATCTGCTCGATGCGCAGGCTGCCGTCGCCACCGGCGCCCAGGCCGCCCAGCGCCTGGTAGATGCCCCACACCGTGCCCAAGAGCCCGAGGAACGGGGCGGTGGCGCCCACGCTGGCCAGCAGGATCTGCCCGTACTGCAGCCGGTGCAGCACGCCGTGCAGCGCGTCGCGCAGCAGGCGGGTGAGTTGCTGGCGCAGCGCGCCCTGTCCGGCCAGCCCCTGCGCCGGCAGCTGCTGCGCCTGCAGGCCCGCCTGGACCAGGGGGCGCAGCAACTGCACCGGGTCGAAGGCCTGCAGCTGGCGGTCGGCTTCCTGAAGACCGGGCGCCTGCCAGAACGCCGCCAGGCTGCGGGGCAGGTGGCGGCGCGCGCGCCAGAGCAGCGCGGACTTCCAGAGGATGACCACCCAGCTGGCGATCGACATCAAGAGCAGCGCCAGGGCCACCGTGCGGTGGATGGCGTCACCCTGGGTCAGGAACGCGGGCATGGGCGGAAAGCGCCGGGCTGCGCGCTCAGCGCAGGGACAGCACGTCGAACATGTCGAACAGCCCGCTGGGCCGGCCGGCCAAGAAGCGCGAGGCGCGCAGGCTGCCCTGGGCGTAGGTGGCGCGGCTGGAGGACTTGTGCGTGACCTCGATGCGCTCGCCCGTGCCGGCGAACAGCACGGTGTGGTCGCCCACGATGTCGCCGCCGCGG
>CAYVGD010000350.1:0-2829 GCA_964450095.1 uncultured Polaromonas sp. | reverse complement strand
TACCACGTCGAGACGCCGCGTGGCGTGATCTCCTTCCTGGACACCCCCGGTCACGAGGCCTTCACGGCCATGCGCGCCCGGGGCGCCCAGGCCACCGACATCGCCATCCTGGTGGTGGCGGCGGACGACGGCGTGATGCCTCAGACCAAGGAGGCCATCAAGCACGCCAAGGCGGCGGGTGTCCCCATCGTGGTGGCGATCAACAAGATCGACAAGCCCGACGCCAACCTGGACCGCGTCAAGAGCGAACTGGTGGGTGAAGAGGTCGTGCCCGAGGAATTCGGCGGCGAATCGCCCTTTGTGCCCGTGTCCGCCAAGACCGGCGCCGGCATCGACGACCTGCTCGAGCAGGTGCTGCTGCAGGCCGAAGTGCTGGAACTCAAGGCCCCGGTCGATGCCATGGCCAAGGGCCTGGTGATCGAGGCCCAGCTGGACAAGGGCCGTGGTCCCGTGGCCACGGTGCTGGTTCAGTCCGGCACGCTCAAGACCGGCGACGTGGTGCTGGCCGGACAGACCTATGGCCGCGTTCGCGCCATGCTGGACGAGAACGGCCGCAAGACCGAAGCGGCCGGGCCTTCCATCCCGGTGGAAATCCAGGGCCTGACCGAAGTGCCCCAGGCAGGCGACGAGTTCATGGTGATGACCGACGAGCGCCGTGCGCGCGAGATCGCCACCTACCGCGCCGGCAAGTTCCGCAACACCAAGCTGGCCAAGCAGCAGGCCGCCAAGCTGGAGAATATGTTCTCCGACATGGCCGCAGGCGAGGTCAAGACCTTGCCCATCATCATCAAGGCCGATGTGCAGGGCTCGCAGGAGGCGCTGGCGCAGTCGCTGCTCAAGCTCTCCAACGAGGAAGTGCGCGTGCAGCTGGTGTACTCCGGCGTGGGGGGTATCTCCGAGTCGGACATCAACCTGGCAATCGCGTCCAAGGCGGTGGTGATCGGCTTCAATGTGCGCGCCGATGCCCAGGCCCGCAAGGTCGCCGAGCACAACGGCATCGACCTGCGCTACTACAACATCATCTACGACGCCGTGGATGACCTGCGCGCCGCGATGTCGGGCATGCTGACCCCGGACAAGAAGGAAGAAGTCATCGGCATGGCCGAGATCCGCACCGTGTTCGTGGCCTCCAAGATCGGCACCGTCGCAGGTTGCATGGTCACTTCGGGTGTGGTCAATCGCAGTGCCCATTTCCGCCTGCTGCGCGACAACGTGGTGGTCTACACCGGCGAGCTCGAGTCGCTCAAGCGTGTCAAGGACGACGTGCGCGAAGTCAAGGAAGGCTTCGAGTGCGGTATCAAGCTCAAGAACTACAACGACATCAAGGAAGGCGACCAGCTCGAGTTCTTTGAGATCAAGGAAGTCGCCCGGACCCTCAGCGCCTGATGTCCTGGCGGCCGCCCCTCGTGGGGGTGGCCGCCAGGCCTCAGGATGGACCTGCATGCGCAAGAAATCCTCCACACCCAACCGCGGTTTCCGCGTGGCCGATCAGATCCAGCGCGACCTGACGGAGCTGATCGCGCGCGAGCTCAAGGACCCGCGCGTGGGCATGGTCACGGTGCAGTCCGTCGAGGTTTCGCCCGACTATGCCCATGCCAAGGTGTTCTTCAGCCTTCTGGTGGGCGACCCGCAGGAGACCCAGGACGCGCTGAACCAGGCCGCGGGTTTTTTGCGCAACGGCTTGTTCAAGCGCCTGATGATCCACACCGTGCCCACGCTGCACTTTGTCTATGACCGCACCACCGAGCGTGCGGCCGACATGAACGCCTTGATCGCCAAGGCGGTGTCCTCCCGCGCCAAGGAAGAGTAGGGCAGTGAACGCGCCACGCACCAGGGTGCAGCGGCGCCCTGTGCATGGGGTGCTCCTGCTCGACAAACCGCTGGGCTTGTCCAGCAACCAGGCCTTGCAAAAGGCCAAGTGGTTGCTGCGCGCCGAAAAAGCCGGCCACACGGGCACGCTCGATCCGCTGGCCTCCGGTGTGCTGCCGCTGTGCTTTGGTGCCGCCACGAAGTTCAGCCAGATGCACCTGGATGCCGACAAAACCTACGAGACCGTGGTGCGCCTGGGGCTCCAGACGGCCACGGCGGATGCCGAGGGCGAAGTCATCGCCACCCGGCCCGTGCAGTGCACCGTGGGGCAACTGGTGGAGGTGTTGGACCGCTTCCTGGGCCCCATCCGTCAAGTGCCGCCCATGCACAGCGCCCTGAAAAAAGACGGCAAGGCCCTGTATGAATACGCCCGCGAAGGCGAGGTGGTGGAGCGCGAGCCGCGCGATGTGGTGATCCACGACCTGGACCTGCTGGAGTGGCAGCTCGATGGTGAGGCGCCTTTCGCGCGCCTGCGCGTGCACTGCAGCAAGGGCACCTACATCCGCACCCTGGGCGAGGACATCGGCGAGGCCCTGGGCTGCGGGGGCCACCTGAGCTTCTTGCGCCGCGTGGCCACCGGCCCCTTCGATGAAAGCCAGTGCGTCTCGCTCGAACAGCTGGAGGCCCTGGGCGAATCGGGGCGGCTCGCAGCGCTGCGCCCCATCGCTGCACTTCTGCCCGGCCACGAGAACGTCACGCTCGATGCCGACAATGCCGGCCGGTTCCTGAGCGGCCTGCGCCGCCGCGGGGCCTGGGCCGACACGCCGCACGTGGCCGTGTACGGCGAGCAGCCGCCGGCCCTGCTGGGCACCGCCCATGTGAAGGCGGGTGAATTGATCCCTGGGCGTTTGTTGAGCCCGCTCGAAATTCAACAGATTCTGGAAAGTTCGAACCCTGCCACGCCTGCCGTGGCCTGAAGGAAGAAAGCATGAGCAAGCAAATCAGAAACATCGCCATCAT
>CAYVGD010000349.1:0-2839 GCA_964450095.1 uncultured Polaromonas sp. | reverse complement strand
AGTGGGACGCGATCGACAGCTACCAGCGCCAGATGCTGGAGCGCTCCATCGAGACGCGGCTGACCTTCATGAAGTTCGCCTCGCTGCACCGCATTTCGGCCATCAAGCGCCAGGGGCTGGGGCCATTGTGGGGCTCCATCGCGCAGGCCCATGCGGCCGCGTTCCGCAAAATGTCCACGCCGGTGCTCACCCGGCTGCTGCACGAGGCCGTGCAGTTCCAGCAGCCTCAGCGCTCGGGCCAGTCGCGCCCGAAGATGCGCTATGCGCACCAGGGGGGCATGAACCCACCGGTGATCGTGATCCACGGCAACTCGCTCGACCAGGTGAGCGACAGCTACAAGCGCTACCTGGAAGGGCGCTTTCGCAAAGAGTTCGAACTGGTGGGCACGCCCCTGCGCATCCAGATGAAAACCAGCCAGAACCCCTTTGCCGGCAAGGAATCGGACTGAACCTACACCTTCGCGCAGAAGCGCTGTGGTAAGGTGCATTCTTTAAAACAATGTTTGAACACGGAGAATATCGTGAGCAATAACAAAGGCCAGCTTTTGCAGGATCCTTTCCTCAATACGCTGCGGAGGGAGCATGTGCCGGTGTCCATTTACCTGGTCAACGGCATCAAGCTTCAGGGGCAGATCGAATCCTTCGATCAGTACGTCGTGCTGTTGCGCAACACGGTCACCCAGATGGTCTACAAGCACGCCATTTCGACCATCGTGCCCGGCCGTGCGGTGAGTTTCTCCGTTTCAGAGCCTGAAGAAGGCGCTTCGCACTGAGTTCCCCCGCCTCCACCCTCAAGACGGCGCCACCGGTCCTGCTGGTTGGCGTGGACTTCGGGTCACCCCATTTCGATGCCGGACTCGAGGAGTTGGGTCTGCTCGCGCAGACCGCAGGCTTCGAGCCGGTGGCGCGCGTGACCTGCAAGCGACGTGCGCCCGACGCTGCGCTTTTCGTGGGCAGCGGAAAGGCCGATGAAATCAAGGCCCTGGCCCGCGAAACCGGCGCCACCGAGGTGCTGTTCGATCAGGCCCTGAGCCCTTCGCAGCAGCGCAACCTCGAGCGCAGCCTCGAACTGCCGGTCAACGATCGCACCCTGCTCATTCTTGAGATCTTTGCCCAGCGTGCGCGCAGCCACGAGGGCAAGCTGCAGGTCGAACTGGCGCGGCTGCAGTACCTGTCGACACGCCTGGTGCGGCGCTGGTCGCACTTGGAGCGGCAGACCGGCGGCGCCGGCGTGCGCGGCGGCCCCGGCGAAAAGCAGATTGAGCTGGACAAGCGCATGATCAACGAGTCGATCAAGCGCACCAAGGAGCGGCTGTCAAAGGTCAAACGCCAGCGCCAGACCCAGCGCCGCCAGCGAGAGAGGCGCGACGCTTTCACCATTTCCCTGGTCGGCTACACCAACGCCGGCAAGAGCACGCTGTTCAACGCGCTGGTCAAGGCCAGGGCCTACGCGGCCGATCAGCTGTTCGCCACCCTGGACACCACCACCCGCCAGCTTTACCTGGGCCCGGCCAACGGCGAAGGGCAGGGCGGCCGGTCGGTGTCGCTTTCCGACACCGTGGGCTTCATCCGGGACCTGCCGCACGGGCTGATCGATGCCTTCGAGGCCACGCTCCAGGAGGCGGCCGATGCCGACCTGCTGTTGCACGTGGTCGACGGCGCCAACGAGGAACACGCCGAGCAGATCGCCCAGGTGCAGAAGGTGCTGGCCGAGATCGGCGCCGACGAGGTGCCGCAGGTGCTGGTGTTCAACAAGCTCGATGCGTTCGACCCCGGCCGCCGGCCGCTGCAGCCCGTGGACCACTGCGAGGTGCCCGAGGGTGCTGCCGGTGGGCGCCGCCGCCTCGAGCGCGTCTTTGTCAGCGCTGCCACCGGCGAGGGGCTGGCCGAACTGCGCGCGCTGCTGACCCGCCATGCCGAGGCCGCAGCCCGCAGCGACCCTGACCCCGTCCAGGCACAAAGCCCTGGGCTGGATGAGCCCGCTGCCTGATTGGGCACAATGTCGTCCACACAAGAAAAACCGAGCCGTCCACCCATGAACCTTCAACCTGTGCTGCAGTCGATCACCGCCTTGCCGGGCCGGCTCAAGCAGCGTGCCCTGGGCATGTTCAATCTCAACGATCCGCGCTGGGGTCGGGACGAAGATTCAAACCGGCCCGAGCCGGGCCGCAGCGAACCGGCACGCGAAGACGGCCCGCCGCCGAGCCCGCCGCCCGGCCGCCCGCCGCAGCCGCCCCGCGGCCAGGGTTCCAACCAGGGCCCGCCGGACCTGGACGAGCTCTGGCGCGACTTCAACCGCAAGCTCAGCGGGCTTTTCGGCAACCGCCAGGGTGGCAATCGCCAGCCGCCACGTTCGGGCGGTGGTGGCTTCCAGCCGCCGGACATGAAAAGCGCGGGCGTGGGTGTCGGGCTGATCGCGGCGGTGGCCGTGCTCATCTGGCTGGGTACCGGCTTTTTCATCGTGCAGGAGGGCCAGCAGGCCGTCATCACGCAGTTCGGCCGTTACCACAGCACCGTGAATGCCGGCTTCAACTGGCGCCTGCCATACCCCGTCCAGCGTCACGAAATCGTGGTGGTCACGCAGATCCGCTCGGTGGACGTGGGCCGCGACACCATCATCCGGGCCACGGGCCTGCGCGACTCGGCCATGCTCACTGAAGACGAGAACATCGTCGAGATCAAGTTCGCGGTGCAGTACCGCCTGAACGACGCCCGGGCCTTCCTGTTCGAGAGCAAGGATCCCGCCGCCACCGTGGTGCAGGCCGCAGAGACCGCGGTCCGCGAGGTGGTGGGCAAAATGCGCATGGACTCGGCCCTGGCCGAGGAGCGCGACCAGATC
>CAYVGD010000348.1:0-2880 GCA_964450095.1 uncultured Polaromonas sp. | reverse complement strand
CGCGATGAAGGTGTGGATGCGCGCGCTGTTGGCGCCCTTGAGCGCCTCGGCAGCGCGGCCGATGTCGCGGTCGTTCGCGCGCGACAGGGAGCAGACCGTGGAGTCCTTGACTGCATTGGCAATGGCCTGCACCGCCTCGAAGTCACCGTTGGAACTGGCGGCGAAGCCGGCCTCGATCACGTCCACCTTGAGCCGCTCCAGTTGGCGGGCGATGCGCAGCTTCTCGTCGCGGGTCATGGAGGCGCCAGGCGATTGCTCGCCGTCGCGCAAGGTGGTGTCGAAGATGATCAGTTTGTCTGCCATAAGGCCTCCTGGGATGTCTGTTCAGTTCCGGTGCACTGCAGGCCCTGCATGCTGTGCATGCGCGGGTATCGGTTCACCAGCAGCCCCAAAGAAAACGGCCCGCTGCTGGTGCATACGGGCCGTCGACTGGGAACACGCGTGCGCGCTATGGTCTCCGCCCGTGGGTGGATAGCAGTAGCGACAGCAGCAGCGAAGTCATGCGCAGCAATGTATCACAACCCTCCCGGACGCGCCGGGTGGACGGCCTAGGGAAATCACTTGTGGAGGCCCCGCTCGTCGGGCTCGTCGGTGGAAGTGGCGATCACGCTGGTGGGCACGCCCCGGGTACGGCGCCAGACGTAAAGCGCATAGCCCGACAAGCCGTAAACCACGAAGAGACCGAAGATGACCGTGGGCGGATCGATGTTGATCACCGCAATGCCCAGCGCCAGGAGCACGATCACGGCAAACGGTACGCTGCGCTTGATGCTGATGTCCTTGAAGCTGTAGAAGGGCACGTTGGTCACCATGGTCAGGCCCGCGTAGAGCGTCAGGCCGAACATGACCCAGCGCACCTGGGCACCGGCGACGCCCGCATCGGTCATCAGCCAGATGAAGCCGGTCACCAAGGCCGCGGCTGCGGGCGAAGGCAGGCCCTGGAAGAAGCGCTTGTCCACGACGGCCGTGTTCACGTTGAAGCGCGCCAGGCGCAGCGCCGCGCAGGCGCAGTAGACGAAGGCGGCGATCCAGCCCCAGCGCCCGAGGGAGGTGAGCGCCCAGACGTACGCGATCAGCGCAGGTGCAGCGCCAAAGGACACCATGTCGGAGAGCGAATCCATCTGCTCGCCGAAGGCACTCTGGGTGTTGGTCATGCGTGCCACGCGCCCGTCGAGGCTGTCCAGCACCATGGCGCAGAACACACCGATGGCCGCCTGCTCGAATCGACCGTTCATGGCCATCACGATGGCATAGAAGCCACCAAAAAGTGCCGCCAGCGTGAACAGGTTGGGCAGCACATAGATGCCCTTCCTGCGCCGGGGTGGTTCCTGCCCTTCCGTGGGGCTCGTCTCGTGCGATTCGTTACCTTCTTGCATGGCCGGAGTGTAAGGCTTGGCCTGCAATGGAAAAGCCGCCCGGAGGCGGCTCGGCAGCAGCGCGGCGGCAAGGCCGCCGCGGCCACATGCATCAGTTGCGGGTCTGGTCGACCAGCTTGTTTTTGGCAATCCAGGGCATCATGGCACGCAGCTGGGCACCCACCACCTCGATCTGGTGGTCGGCCGTGTTGCGGCGACGGGCGGTCATGGACGGGTAGTTCAGGCGGCCTTCCTGGATGAACATCTTGGCGTAGTCACCATTCTGGATGCGCTTGAGTGCGTTGCGCATGGCCTTGCGGGACTCTTCGTTGATCACCTCGGGACCGGTCACGTACTCGCCGAACTCCGCGTTGTTGGAGATCGAGTAGTTCATGTTGGCGATGCCGCCTTCGTAGATCAGGTCCACGATGAGCTTCAGCTCGTGCAGGCACTCGAAGTAGGCCATCTCGGGGGCGTAGCCGGCCTCGACCAGGGTCTCGTAACCCATCTTGATCAGTTCGACCGCGCCGCCGCACAGCACGGCCTGCTCGCCGAACAGGTCGGTCTCGGTCTCTTCCTTGAAGTTGGTCTCGATGATGCCGGCCTTACCGCCACCGTTGGCCATGGCGTAGGAAAGGGCCAAATCACGGGCTTTGCCGCTCTTGTCTTGGTGCACGGCCACCAGGTGGGGCACGCCGCCGCCCTGGGCATAGGTGGAACGCACGGTGTGGCCTGGGGCCTTGGGCGCCACCATCCAGACATCCAGGTCGGCGCGGGGCACGACCTGGTTGTAGTGCACGTTGAAACCGTGTGCGAAAGCCAGCGAAGCGCCTTGCTTGATGTTGGGCTCGACGTTGTTCTTGTAGACCTCGGCGATCTGCTCGTCGGGCAGCAGGATCATGACCACGTCGGCAGACTTGACCGCGTCGTTGACTTCCAGCACGTTCAGGCCTGCTTTGCCGACCTTGTCCCAGGAAGCGCCGCCCTTGCGCAGGCCGACCACCACCTTCACGCCGCTGTCGTTGAGGTTCTGGGCGTGTGCGTGGCCTTGCGAGCCGTAGCCGATGATGGCCACGGTCTTGCCCTTGATCAGGCTCAGGTCACAGTCCTTGTCGTAGAAAACTTTCATCTTGTATCTCCAGTGATGTTGTCGCCGTTCGTCCTGAGCCTGTCGAAGGGCTCAAGCACACCCCGCGCTAACGGGGCCTCGACAGGCTCGGCCCGAACGGACGGGCGGCCGAGCCTTGCTGAACATTAAACGCGCAGGATTCTCTCACCCCGACCGATGCCGCTGGCACCGGTGCGCACCGTCTCGAGGATGGCGCTGCGGTCGATGGCTTCGAGGAAGGCGTCGTTCTTGGACTGGTCGCCGGTGAGCTCGACGGTGTAGCTTTTCTCGGTCACGTCGATGATGCGGCCGCGGAAGATGTCGGCCATGCGCTTCATCTCCTCGCGCTCCTTGCCCACGGCGCGCACCTTCACCATCATGAGTTCGCGCTCGGTGTAGGCACCTTCGCTCAAGTCC
>CAYVGD010000347.1:0-2883 GCA_964450095.1 uncultured Polaromonas sp. | reverse complement strand
CGTAGAAGGGGTTGGCCATGATGCCCATCACCACGTCGCTGATGCGGTAGACCGCGATCAGCGCCAGGATCAGCACCGCGGTGCGGCCGTAGCGCCGCAGGAAATCGGCAAAAGGCTCGATGAGCGCGCCCCGCAGCCACTGCGCCAGGCCGCGCGCCGGCGCCATCGGTGCGGGCTGCGGTTCGCGCGAGAACAGCACCGTGAGCATGCCCGGCAGCATGGAGGCGGCCATCACCAGGTAGGCGAACTGCCAGGCGCCGTGCTGGTAGCCCTGGGCCTGCGGCACCTCTGCACGTGCGGCCAGCCACAGCGCACCGGCGCCCGCCCAGATCATGGCCAGGCGGTAGCCGCCCTGGTAGGCGGCGGCCAGCGCCGCCTGCCGCTCGGTGCCGGCCGACTCGATGCGGAACGCGTCCAGCGCGATGTCCTGCGTGGCCGAGGCGAAGGCCACGGCCAGCGCGCACCAGACCACGGGCATGAGCGAGGCCTTCGGGTCCGTGAGCGCCATGCCCACCAGGGCCGCCACGATCAGGGCCTGCGACAGCAGCAGCCAGCTGCGCCTGCGGCCCAGCGCGCGGGTGAGCAGGGGCAGCGGCAGGCGGTCCACCAGCGGTGCCCAGACCCACTTGAAACCGTAGGCAAGTCCCACCCAACTGAGGTAACCGATGGTGGTGCGGTTGATGCCCGCCTCGCGCAGCCAGAAGCTCAGCGTGCCGAACACCAGCAGCAGCGGCAGGCCTGCCGAAAAACCCAGGGACAGCATGCGCAGGCTGGCCGGCTCCAGGTAGACCTTGAGGCTGGCCAGCCAGCCGGGGCGCTGCGCATCGGATCCGCCGGCAGTACCGGCCGATACCGCTTGGTCCCTGGGAAGTTGACTCATGCGGGAATAATACGTGCAGTCTTTTTCCCCCGAGGAGATGTGCATGCGTCTTCCCTTGTTCTTCACCACCCGGCGCCTGCGCGCGGGGGCTCTTGCGGCGCTTTTGTCGGTGTGCCTGCCCGCCTGCGCGCACGCGCCCGAGGAACGCACCCAGGTCGCGCAGGCCGACGCCCGCACCGCCGAGCGAGGCCGCGACGGCGTGGACGTGGGCCGCAATTCGGCTTTTGCCAAGCTGGTGCCGGCCGACGAGATCGAGGCCGCAGCCACCAAGCAGTACAGCGAGATGCTGCGCGCGGCCGCCGGCCAGAAGGCGCTGGCCCCGCCCGACCATCCGCAGGTGCAGCGGCTGCGCCGCATCGCCCAGCGCATGATTCCCTTCGCCGACGAATGGAACCCGCGCGCCAAGCAGTGGAAGTGGGAGGTCAACCTCTTTGGCAGCAAGCAGATCAATGCTTTTTGCATGCCCGGCGGCAAGATCGGCTTCTACACGGGCATCCTCGATCAGCTTCAGCTCACCGACGACGAGGTGGCCCAGGTCATGGGCCACGAGATCGCGCACGCGCTGCGCGAGCACGCCCGCGCCCGCATGGGCAAGGGCGCGGCCACCAACATCGGCGCCAGCATCGTCTCGCAGGTGCTGGGCCTGGGGGACCTGGGCCGCACCGTGGCCAACTACGGCGTGGAGCTGATCTCGCTGAAGTTCAGCCGCGACGACGAGACCGAGGCCGACCTCGTCGGCCTGGAGCTGGCCGCACGCGCAGGCTTTGACCCGCGCGCGGGCGTGACGCTCTGGAAGAAGATGCAGGCGGCCAACAAGGGCGCGCCGCCGCAGTGGCTGTCCACCCACCCGGCGGGCAACACCCGCATTGCGGAGATCGAGAAAGCCCTGCCCCTGGTGCTGCCGATTTACGAGCGCGCGCCCAGGAGCTGATGCACCCGGCGCCAGCCCGCCGAAGCCGGCGCCGGCCTACACGCCCGCCCCAGCGCATGACTTAGCGTCGGTGCCCATGCGGCATTCACGCCGCGTGACCAGGAGGCGAGATGGCAAGAACAGACGAGCACCGGACGCAGGAGCTGCGCAGCAGCGCCGGGCCTCAGCAGGGCGCGACCTTCACGCTGCACGGCCAGAGCGGCTCGCGCATCATCAACCTGCGTGAGCCGCAGGAGGTGAGCGCCTGGACGCGCTTTTTGGGCTGCTCCGAGGAGCGACTGCGCCTGGCCGTGGCGGCGGTCGGGCCGGAGCTGGAGGAGGTGTGCAACCACCTGGGGCAGCTGGTGCCCGCGCAGCCGCTGAACGTCCTTGCCGGCAACCGCACCGCCCATTGACCGGTCCGGTGCGCCGCCCCGCGCCTCACGGCGGCGTGGCGCTGGGCTGCTGCCCTGCCGCACGGCCGCTGGGCTCCAGGGTGCGTCGCTCCAGCATCTGCTGCGCAAGCGCCAGGCCCAGGCCGAAAGCGGCGTACACCGCCACCATCGAGGGTGTGCTCAGCCGCTTTTCAAAGCCGGGCTGCAGCCGGCGGGGCGTGAGCTGGTAGTCCACGAAGCAGGCCACGGCGCTGCTGAGCAGCGCGGCCGTCAGCAGCGCGTTCGGGTCGTCCGACAGGCCGCGGCGGCCCCAGGTGCGGGCATGCAGCGTGGCCCAGAACACCGAGGTGGCGTGGTGGATCAGGTAGCCCACCAGGGTGTGCTTGAGGTCGGGCTGCGAGGCCTGCAGTGCCTCGTCCTTCCAAAGCCAGTGGCTGATCGCGTTGGTGCCCGCCCAGGGGCTGCCGCTGTCGTGCCGGCCGCCGGCGGCCAGGGTGAGGGTGGACAGTGCGCTGGCCGCGCTGCCGGTCACCAGGCCGTCCTGCCAAGCTTGCTTCCAGGGGGTCATGCGTGGGCTCCTCAAGATCGGGCCCTCCATGCTCGGGCTCAGGGCGTTGGCGGCTGGCGTCCCGCAGGGCGAGTGGCTGTAGGGGTGCCCCGCCAGGCGGTCGGGCACGCAGCCCGGGCCTGAAAGACCA
>CAYVGD010000346.1:0-2892 GCA_964450095.1 uncultured Polaromonas sp. | reverse complement strand
AGCAGGCTGCTCATGCAGGTCCGGGGTCTGTGGGGGGTGCTTGCGCTCCAGCCGCAGGGAGGGGAGGGCGCAGCAGGTGAAGCGGCTTAGCCAGCACGCGGAACGCGAGGGGTGGGCGCATGCGGGTCACCTCGCCATCGAAAGCGACCTTGATGCCCCGCCTGCCGAGCGCCGGCGAGGGCCGCACCACCATGTGATCGAACTCAAAATGCTCCACGCTGCGGGCGTCGCCCAAGGTGCCCAAGGCGCCACGCAGCATCAGGCCGAGCATCGCCCACAGGCCCACCGGCCGCAGCATGACGGCGGTGATCGGGCTGCCCACGAGTCCACCGGCCAGGGCGTGGGGCGCCTGGACGCCGAGCTGCTCCAACTGCAGCCGGTTGTTGCCCACGAAGAGTGTCAGCGTCCGCAGCTTGCGCACCGTTCCACCCTGTTCGATGCGCAAGCGCAATTGCCTCTGCGCGCGCAGCAGCGTGTTCACCCCCGCCCACAGCGCCACCCAGCGGCTGCGGCCGAAGCGCGCAGTGAAGGCTTCGCGGTCCTGCAGCAGCTCAGGGTAGAGGCCCAGGCTGGCATTGACCAGGAAAACCCGTTCGTTCACTCCGGCCACCTGCACGTCCACGGGCTGTGCGTGCAGCATCAGCCGGAGCGCGTCTGCCGGCTCGGTGGGAATGCCATGGGTGCGTGCGAAGTAGTTGAAGGTGCCCATGGGGACCACGCCCATGGCGCAGCCTGCCGCATGCGCGGCCTGGGCCACGGCGTTGATCGTGCCGTCGCCTCCGACGGCAACGACGGCCGAGCCCATGGCCAGTGCCTGCTGCGCCGCGGCATGCGCCACGCCAGGCAGTTCGGGCGGGTCGCAGAAGTGCAGCTCGCCGCGCCTGGACTCGGCCTGCAGCACCGACTCGATGAGGTTGCGTCTGGCCTCGGCATCGCCGCTGCCAGCGGCCGCGTTGATCACGAACTGCAGCGCCGCTGCAGGTTCAATGGCCGGGCCACATGCCATGGCAGGTCATGGCAGGGCCTGGCTGCGGTGCGCCAGGCTCCTGGTTGGGGCGTGAGGGAACTGCTGCAGCCTCCGTGCAGCCACAACAAGGGCCACAGGTAGGTCAGGAGCTGCAGCGAAAGTGGGCGTGGGCATGGCTGAACGGCGTTGCGCTGGCTCTGCACGGAAGATCGATCCGGTCCAGGAGCGCCCCACCGTGCAGTGCGATCGCGCGCATGGCTTCGGCCCCTGGGCTCACCGACTACTTTCGCGCCACGCCGCGCAGGGGTGCTGTAGGCGCCGGTCCAGTGTGCAGTGGCATTCCTGCGCGTGTGGCGCGCAGGTGCAGCGTGGGAAAGGCCGCTGTCTCCATCGAACGAGCTGGCATGAAAGGCCTGGATGCCAACGCCCGCGGCTCGGCGCCTGCGCTTGCAGCAGCCGGGCCCGGCAGTGCGCAGCCTGTCGAGGTGCCCGCTGCGCTGGAAAGCCAGGCGCGCCGTCAGCCGCACGGTGCGGGGCTCGGCCGGGTGCACATGCCTGTCGGCCACCACGCCTGGCTCGCCCGGCAGGCGCGATTCGTAGAACTAGGCCATCTCGTCGCTCCTGCGGTTCAGCAGATTGAAGACGTCGACCGAAAGCGCGGCCTGGTGCGACAGCACGCGGGTGGCGCGCAGGTTGCTCGTGAGGCTGGCGCGAGAGCGCACCGCCCCGTCTTCGCTCAGCGGTGCCGCACCCACGCAGCGCAGGCCCAGCGAGCCTGACCACGGTCCCAGTTCCCGCACGGCCAGCGTGAGGTTGGTCGGCCGCGCATGATGGCCACCGCACCTGCGCCAGCCTGACGCCTGGGCGCAAGTGCGGCTAAACCTGCGCGCAATGCCCAGTGCGTCGCCTGCCTTCAGCCCAGGACCTTGAAGGCCACGTGTGTGTACAGCGGTATGCCCACGAGGATGTTCATGGGAAAAGTCAGCCCCAGGCTCAGGCCAAAGTAAATGGCCGGGTTGGCCTCCGGGATGGCGTAGCGCAGCACTGCGGGCACGACGATGTAGGACGCACTGGCCGACAGCACCATGAGCAGCGCGGCATCGGTGGCAGGCAGGCCCAGCGCCAGGGCCAGGCCCAGGGCCAGCGCTGCGTGCACCAGCGGGCCCAACAGGGCGTAGGCGATCAGCACCGGCGAGGCCCTGCGCGCATCTTGGAAGTTGCGCGCCACCATCAGCCCCATGTCCAGCAGGAAGAAGGCCAGCATGCCTTTGAAGAGGTCGCCCGAAAAGGGCTGCATCACGGCCCGTCCCGCTTCGCCGCTGATGAAGCCGATCGCCATGGCGCCCAGCAGCAGGAGGTGGGCACCGTCCGTGAAGGACTCGTGAAGGATCTTCCCGATGGAGGCCTGGCCCACCGCCGGGCCTGGCATCCCCCCAAGCGCCGCCGCGCCGCCCGAGGCCACGATGCCCGTGGCGGCCGTGTGCCTGAGCGAGCTGGCCAGCAGCACCGCCATGATGATCGCGGGCGATTCCATCAGCACCATGGCCACGGCCATGTGGCCGGCAAAGGGCAGGCCCTGGCTTTCCAGGTACTGGAGCGCCGTGACGAAGGTCACCGCGCTGACCGAACCGTACGATGCCGCCACGGCGGCTGCGTCATAGCGTGAGGTCCGGTTTTTCAGGAAAGCATAGCCCAGCACCGGCACCAGGAAAGCCATGGCGATGGCCGCGCCCAGGCTCAGCGCCACCGAGGGCGTGATGCCGGAGCTGGCCAGTGCGAAGCCGCCCTTGAGGCCCAGCGCCATCAGCAGGTAGAGCGACAGGAACTTGGCGATGGAACGCGGCACCTCCAGGTTGGAGCGCAGCGCGCCGGCCATCACGCCGAAGACGAAGAAAAGAATGGCCGGGTCGAGCAGGTTGTTCATG
>CAYVGD010000345.1:0-2915 GCA_964450095.1 uncultured Polaromonas sp. | reverse complement strand
CGGCCACTGGAGCCGCCAGGTGGGCGACGAGCCCCTGGTCACGCTCTTCGTCAAAGAGGCTTGAGCCCATGAAAAAAGGGCACCGAAGTGCCCTTTTTGCCTGAGGCCTGCCGGCGGCGCCATGGGCATGACTGCCCCGGCCGTCCGGCACCCGAAGCCCAACGGATGCGCTCGGGGGCCTTGCCTTCAGTAGCCGTAGCCGCCGCCTGAGCGGCCACCGCCGGATCGGCCGCCGCCAAAGCCGCCGCGGCTGCCACCGCCACCGCCGCCGGCGCCACCGCCCCCACCGCTGCGACCCCGGCCGCCACGGCCCGAGGGCACGCCCGAGGAAGGGAAGCCCGATGACAGGTGCGAACGCGGTTGCGCTTCATCGTCCTCGCGCACGCGCTGGGGGCGCGGCGCACTGGTGTTGTGGCGGGGCAGGCCCTGGCCCGCGCCCTGTGCGGCGTGGCGATGCGCCGGGTTGCCCGAGCCGCTGCGCGGCGCGTGGCGGGCGGCGCCATCGCGTCCGGCGCCCTGGCCTTGGCCTTGGCCCGCAGACCGTGCGCCTTGCCCGCCGCCCTGGCCGCCGCGAGCGGCGCCCTGGCCGGGGCCGCGCTGTCCGCCGCCCTGGCCTTTGCCGCCCTGGGCGGTCTTGTTGGTGCGGATGCGCTCCATCATTTCGCTGCGAGCCGCCTTGGCCGCGGCGGCCATGACTTCGCGGCTGGGCGGCTTGCCCAGGCCGCCCCACAGGGTCTGGCGACCCATGGCGATCGGCTCGGCACGTTCATCGGGCTCGGGTTCGAAGCCAGGCACGGCCACCTTCTCGATGGTCTGCTTGGTGAAGCGCTCGATGTCGGCCATGAAGCCTTCCTCGTCCAGGCACACGAAGCTGATGGCTTCACCGCTGTTGCCCGCGCGGCCGGTGCGGCCGATGCGGTGCACATAGTCTTCGCTGATGTTGGGGATTTCGTAGTTCACCACATGCGGCAGTTCGTCGATGTCGATGCCGCGGGCTGCGATGTCGGTGGCCACCAGGGCGCGGATGTCGCCGCTCTTGAAGCCGGAGAGGGCCTGCGTGCGCGCGCTCTGGCTCTTGTTGCCGTGCAGTGCCATGGCCGGGATGCCATTTTTCGTCAGGTGCTCGGCGACGTTGTTGGCACCGAACTTGGTGCGGGTGAACACCAGCACCTGGCTCCAGTTGCGCTCGCTGATGATGTGGGCCAGCAGCGCCTTCTTCTTGCTGCGGCTCACCAGGTGCGCCGTCTGCTTGATGCGCTGCACCGTGGTGTTGCGCGGCGTGACCTGGATGTGCTCGGGGTCGCGCAAGAGGCCGTTGGCCAGGTCGCGGATCTCGTCGCTGAAGGTGGCCGAGAACAGCAGCGACTGCTTGGCCTTGGGCACCAGGGCCAGCACTTTCTTGATGTCATGGATGAAGCCCATGTCCAGCATGCGGTCGGCTTCGTCGAGCACGAGGATCTCGACCTTGCTCAAGTCCAGCGTGCCCTGGCCCGCGTGGTCCAGCAGGCGGCCGGGGGTGGCCACCAGGATGTCCACGCCGGAGCGCAGCTGCGAGATCTGCGGGCTCATGCCCACGCCGCCGAACATCACCATGGACTTGAGGTCCAGGTACTTGCCGTAGTTGCGCACGCTTTCTTCCACCTGGGCGGCCAGCTCCCGCGTGGGCGTCAGCACCAGGGCGCGCACGGCATTGACGCCACGGCGGTCCTTGGTGCGCTCGCGGCTGGAGAGCAGTTGCAGCACGGGCAGCGTGAACGCCGCGGTCTTGCCGGTGCCGGTCTGGGCGCCGCCCAGCAGGTCGCCCCCCTTGAGCACGGCCGGGATGGCCTGGGCCTGGATGGGGGTGGGGGTGTCATAGCCCTGCTCGCGCACAGCCTTGACGATGGCCGGAGCCAGGTTCAGTTCTTCAAAAGTCATTGAGGGGGAAAGCGCCCACCGGGCGCAGGGTTCGGCTCATTCGACTGCGTGGCAGTCGCCAGTCTTGGCCGAAGGGGACAAGGGAGGGAGGGCTTGCTCGGGCGTGGCCCGAATCCTCCCAGCAGAAGTGCTGATGCCGCGGCAACTGGAGGCCAGCGGTGCGGTGATTGTCGCACGGTTCCTGCCCGCAGCCTTCGCCCGGCCGAGATGCGGGCGGGCGGGGCGGTGTCTGCGAGGGGATAATGACGGGTTGACTGCGGGCTGCCTGAAGCGGCGGCGCGTCTTTGTTCATCGGTTCGGGCCCCACCGGCAGCGCACCGGCCAGGCTCCATTTTCAAGACCACACCCCATGTCCCAATACGTTTTCTCCATGAACCGGGTCGGCAAGATCGTGCCGCCCAAGCGCCACATCCTCAAGGACATCTCGCTGTCCTTCTTCCCCGGCGCCAAGATCGGCGTGCTGGGTCTCAACGGCTCGGGCAAGTCCACGCTGCTCAAGATCATGGCCGGCATCGACAAGGAGATCGAGGGCGAGGCCATCCCGATGGCGGGCCTGAAGATTGGCTACCTGCCACAGGAGCCGCAGCTGGACCCCGAACACACGGTGCGTGAATCGGTGGAAAGCGGCATGGGCGAGGTCAAGGCCGCGCAGGAGCGCCTGGACGCCGTGTACGCCGCCTATGCCGAGCCGGATGCCGATTTCGACAAGCTTGCCGCCGAGCAGGCCCAGCTCGAGGCCATCATCGCGGCCGCTGGCGACGGCGGCGAGCACTTGCTGGACATTGCGGCCGACGCGCTGCGCCTGCCGCCCTGGGATGCCACGATCAAGAACCTCTCGGGTGGCGAGAAGCGCCGCGTGGCGCTGTGCCGGCTCTTGCTGAGCAAGCCCGACATGCTGCTGCTCGACGAGCCGACCAACCACCTGGATGCCGAGTCGGTGGATTGGCTGGAGCAGTTCCTCTCGCGCTTTTCGGGCACCGTGGTGGCCATCACCCACG
>CAYVGD010000344.1:0-2921 GCA_964450095.1 uncultured Polaromonas sp. | reverse complement strand
TCCAGCAGGATGCGCAGCATGCGGCGCAGCGGTTCGGCCGCGCCCCACAGCAACTGGTCGCCCACGGTGAAGGCGCCCAGGTAGTCACTGCCCATGGCCAGTTTGTGCAGGCGGCCCACCGGGATGGTCAGCGTGCCCGTGACAGCTGCGGGCGTGAGCTCGCGCTCGGTGATTTCGCGCTCGTTGGGCACCACTTTCACCCACGTGTTGGCCTGGGCGATGATCTCGCTCACTTCGTCCAGCGGCACGTCCTTGCGCAGCTTGATGGTCAGGCCCTGGCTGTGGCAGCGCATGGCGCCGATGCGCACGCACAGGCCGTCGATCGGGATGGAGCCGGCGCTGCGGAAAGGCGCGTTGCCCAGGATCTTGTTGCACTCGGCGCCGCCCTTCCACTCTTCCTTGCTCTGGCCGTGTTCCACGGGCACGTCGATCCAGGGAATCAGGCTGCCGGCCAGCGGGGTGTTCCGGAAGTTCTTGGTCGGGAAGGACGCACCGCGCATGGTGGCGGCCACCTTGCGGTCGATGTCCAGGATGGCCGAGGCCGGGTCGGCCAGCTCGGCCTTCACGGCGTCATGCAGCGCGCCCATCTGCGAGAGCAACTCGCGCATGTTCTGCGCACCCGCGCCCGAGGCGGCCTGGTAAGTCATGGCCGAGACCCACTCGACCAGGTTGTGCTGGAAGAGGCCGCCCAGGCCCATGAGCATGAGGCTGACGGTGCAGTTGCCGCCAATCCAGTTCCGGCCGCCCTTGGCCAGGGCCGCGTCGATCACATGGCGGTTGACCGGGTCCAGGATGATGACCGCGTCATCGGCCATGCGCAGCGAGGAAGCCGCGTCGATCCAGTGGCCGTTCCAGCCAGCGGCGCGCAGCTTGGGGTACACCTCCTTGGTGTAGTCGCCGCCCTGGCAGGTGATGATGATCTCGCAGCGCTTGAGCGCATCGATGTTGCCGGCATCCTGCAGCGTGGTCTCGTTCTTGGCCATGGCCGGGGCTTTGCCGCCGGTGTTGGAGGTGGAGAAGAAGACGGGCTCGATCAGGTCGAAGTCCTTCTCCTGCACCATGCGGTCCATCAGGACCGAGCCGACCATGCCGCGCCAGCCGACCAAACCTACCAACTTGCTCATTTCAACGCCCTTTCGAAGTTAAACAGTGCCACGCCTGGCTGTTCTTTCCCGGCTCGTCTGGCCGGGGAGGGCGCACGACGAACCGGGGCTGGATCAGCCCTGGATGGTGGTCGTGGTTTTGGGAGTGATTGCGCGCGCAGCCGCACCGGCCAAGCCGGCAGATGCGGTGTTCAGGGCGAACGGGTGGGCGGCAAACACAGCCAAATATTGTAGCCGACGGGCTTTTCCGGGGCTGACAGGCTACCATCGTGTAGATGAGTTCCGGCACCGATTGGCATTGGCATGCACGCGCGTGGATGGCCCGCCGGCGCTGGGCCCGCACGCGGGTCAGGCTCGAGGCCTGGCTGCTGTCCGCGCACCATGCGGGGCGCCTGCCTGCGGAACTGGTCCTGCTGGGCGGCAGCGCCGGCTGGATGATGTCTTCTTCCTTCCTGGTCCAGTTCCGGCAGGTGCTGCTGGTGGACATCGACCCCTGGGCTCGGCGGCTGTTCCTCATCAACCACGGTGCCGCGTTGCGGCGGGCAGGCACCCAGCTTGAGTTCTGGCGGGGCGACGCGCATGCGCTGCTGGAAGAGGCGCTGGCCCGGCATGCGCAGGCCTGCGTGCTTTTCGACAATTTTCTGGGCCTCGATTCCATGTACACGCGCAGCCTGGAACTCACGGCCCAGCGCCTGCGCGGCCTGCGCCGGCGGCTGGCCGGCCGCCTTTGGGGCAGCGTGCACGACCGGCTGTCGGGCCCCGGCACCGCCGACTGGCCCCATGCCGCTTGCTGGCGCGAGGAGTGGCAGGGCCAGTCCGCCGCCCCGCTGCCGCGGGACGCGCTGCTGCGCGCGGTGCAGGCGCAGGGCGAGTGGATAGACCACGGCACCGAACCGGTGCTGCCCGCCGGGCACGCCACCCACCTGATTCCCTGGCCCATCGTGGCCGGCCGCTGGCATTGGCTTGAAGCCGGTTGGGTGGACGACCGGGCACCGGCGGCCCGGCGCTGAGCGGCCCCCGGCCGAGGCGCCGCGGGTGGGGTCTTGGCCTGCCATCCTTTCCCTTTGGTTGGCCAGGGTCAGATCGGTGCGGGGACGCAGCGCCTTCCTCGTCCAGCCCAGTTACAGCCTTGCAGCCTGAAAGGAAAACTTGTCCTCGAGATTGAGCTTGAGATGTTCCGGGGCGATCCCCGCCTCATGCAATGCAGACTTGATTGTGCTGATAAAGCCAGGATGATAAAATTCCTTTGCCGTGCAGCTGATCATCATGAACAGATCCCTGTACCCGGCTTCATGGATCCTCCTGAGATACATCAGGGCTTTACGCAAAACATAAGTCCCGAGTAATATGATCTGATCTGATTTTTGTGCAATATGCAGGAACTGACCGGGCTCCAGCTCACCGTATTCCGGATGGAGCCAGCGCACAAGCGCCTGTATGCCGACTACTTTTTCATCGCTGTTCACAAGGCTCTGCAGGTAGACCCTGATTTGATCCCTTTCTATTGCCTTTTTCAGTTCCTTTTCTGTTTTGATCTCATAAAGGTGCATATACGACTGAGAAAGCGCATGGAATCTGTAAACACCCTGTGTCCTCTTGGCTTCGTACAGTGCTATATCCGAATACTTGAGCAGCATATCGACGGGCACATTGCCGTTCATGTATATGCTGATACCAATGCAGCAGGAAATATCCACCTCATGATTGGATATGAAGTACGGTTCTTTTATCATGTCTATCAGCTTCTGTGCTATTGCTCCGACTTCTTCCCGTCCGGTTTCATCTATTACAGCGGTGAATTCATCACCACCAAGTCTG
>CAYVGD010000343.1:0-2928 GCA_964450095.1 uncultured Polaromonas sp. | reverse complement strand
CGCGCAGCTTCTGGCCGTGCTGCAGCGTGCAGGGCGGGTGGTAGGCCAGCATGCCCGGGCGCTGGCCCGAGAGCCGGGGCTTGAGCGCGGACACCAGCTCGGGCAGCAGCTCGCTCAGGTCGCGGGTGAGCGCGCTGATGCGGGCAGCCTTCTCGGCATATGCAGGGTCGTGGCGCAGGTGGTGGCCGTATTCCTTCACCGTGACACCGCAGCCCGAGGCGTTCATGACGATGGCCTCGGCGCCGGCTTCGACGTGGGGCCACCACGCGTCGACGTTGCGGCGCATCTGGTCCAGGCCACCGGCGTGGTCGTTCAGGTGGAACTTCACGGCGCCGCAGCAGCCGGCCTCGGCCGCGATCACCGGCTGGATGCCCGCCGCGTCGAGCACGCGCGCGGTGGCGGTGTTGATGCTGGGCGCCATGGCCGGCTGCACGCAGCCGGCCAGCATCAGCATCTTGCGCGCATGCGTGCGCGCAGGCCAGGCACCGGCCGGGCGGGGCGCGGGCACCTTGTTCTTCAGGGTCTGTGGCAGCAGGCCGCGCACGGCCTGGCCCAGCTTCATGGCCGGGCCGAAGAGCGGCGAGGGCAGGCCTTCCTTGAGCGCCCAACGCACGGCCTTTTCGCCGGCGGGGCGCTCGACCTTCTCATCGACGATCTTGCGGCCGATGTCCACCAGGTGCCCGTATTGAACGCCGCTGGGGCAGGTGGTTTCGCAATTGCGGCAGGTCAGGCACCGGTCCAGGTGAAGCTGCGTCTTGCGCGTGGGCTCGGCGCCCTCGAGCACCTGCTTGATGAGGTAGATGCGGCCGCGCGGGCCGTCGAGCTCGTCGCCCAGCACCTGGTACGTGGGGCAAGTGGCGGTGCAGAAGCCGCAGTGAACGCACTTGCGCAGGATGGCCTCGGCCTCGCGGCCTTCGGGGGTGTCTTGGTAGGCGGGGGCGAGTTGGGTCTGCATGGCTCAAAAGCCCAGGCGGCCGGTGGCGAACACGCCGGCCGGGTCGAACTGCTGCTGCAGGGCGCGCTGGATGCGCTGCTGCACCGGGTCGGGTTGAGTGAAGGTGCCGGCCTGCGCCTTGTCGGCGTCGCTGCCGCGGAAGAGCGTGGCGTGGCCGCCGCACTGGCGCGCCAGGCTGCGCAGCTGCTGCGCCGCCGAAGCGGGTGCCCACAGCCAGCGCTGCGCGCCGTGCCATTCGATGAGCATGGGCCAGGGCAGGTCCAGGGCCGGCGCGGTCTGCGGCAGCGACAGCCGCCACAGGCAGGTGCCCGCCGGTGCGGAGGCGAAGAAAGGCAGGGTCTGCTCGCGCAGGGCCTGCCAGTCGCCGGCGGCCTGGACCGGGTCCATGACCGAGAGGCGACCGCCTGCAGCCTGCACGTCGGCCTCCAGCCGCGGCACCGCGGCCTGCACTGCCGCAGCGGCGCCCCGCAGGCGCACGAAGAGGTAGTCCTCCACGGGGCAGGCGCTGTCGTCGCGCACCCAGCAGCTGGCGTTCAGGGGCAGCGGCTGGCCGCCCCAGCGGTTGAGCAGCTCGAGCGCGGCCGGCTGCGACAGCCCCGGGCACATGAGCATGGCCTCGCTGGCCGCGTGGGGCAGCACCTTCAGCGACACCTCCACCAGCGCGCCCAGCGTGCCGAGCGAGCCGGCCAGCAGCCGGGAGACGTCGTAGCCGGCCACGTTCTTCATGACCTGGCCACCGAAGGTGAGCAGTTCGCCCCGGCCATTGATGAGCCGCGCACCGAGCACGAAGTCGCGCACGCCGCCGGCACTCGCCCGGGCGGGTCCGGCCAGCCCCGAGGCCACGGCCCCGCCCAGGGTGGCGCCAACGCCGAAATGCGGCGGCTCGAAGGCCAGGGCCTGTCCCTGCGCGGCCAGCGCCTGTTCCACCTCGGACAGGGGCGTGCCCGCCAGCGCGGTGACCACCAGTTCGCTGGGCTCGTAGCTCTGGATGCCGCACAGCGACCGGGCGTCCAGCACGGCAGCGCCGGCGTCCAGCGGCGCGCCATAGAAATCCTTGGTGCCACCGCCGCGCACGCGCAGCCTCGCACCCTGGGAGGCGGCTTCGCGCACCTGCTGCTGCCAGGGGGCGGCCAGCGCTTCGGTGGGGGTGTCCATCAGTTCCATGGCAGGCATGGTACGGCCCGGCCATCGGCGGGCGGGTGATTTTTTTGAACAGCGCGCTTTCGAATTTTTGACCGCGCCATGAAAAAGACCCGCCGGCTTGCGCTGGCGGGTCAACTCACAAGGAGACTCTCGAATGGGGCCGGCTTCAACGGCCCTGCTGGCACGACAGCGGCGGATCAGCGGTTGTAGGCGCTTTCGCCGTGTGCGCTGATGTCCAGGCCCTGGCGCTCGTCTTCCTCGGTCACGCGCAGGCCCAGGGTGAGGTCGACGATCTTGAAGGCGATGGCGGAGACCACGGCAGACCACACGATGGTCAGCAGCACGGCCTTGGCCTGCACCAGCACCTGGTCGGCGATGGAGTAGTCGGCCGCGGTCACCATGGTGCCGGTGACCCAGTCGGCCACGTAGCCGGGGCCGCCCAGGGCGGGGCTGTTGAACACGCCGGTCAGCAGCGCACCCAGGATGCCGCAGACGCCGTGCACGCCGAAGACGTCGAGCGAATCGTCGGCGCCCAGCAGTTTTTTCAGGCCGGTCACGCCCCACAGGCCCGCGAAGCCAGCGAGCAGGCCGATGGCCAGGCCACCGCCGATGCCCACGTTGCCCGCGGCCGGCGTGATGGCCACCAGGCCCGCGACGGCGCCGGAGGCCGCGCCCAGCATGGAGGCCTTGCCCTTGAGCAGGGCCTCGCCCATGCACCAGGCCAGCACGGCGGCGGCGGTGGCAACGAGGGTGTTCATGAAGGCCAGGGCGGCAAAGCCGTTGGCTTCCAGGGCGGAGCCGGCGTTGAAGCCGAACCAGCCCACCCACAG
>CAYVGD010000342.1:0-2944 GCA_964450095.1 uncultured Polaromonas sp. | reverse complement strand
TGGATGTAGGGCGCCACCGAGCGGAACCAGGGCACGAAGGTAAAATTGAAGACGGCTGACATCAGGACTTCCAAGGGTGATCCGGCCGATTTTCACCCAAGTCCGTCCTTGCTCAGCCGTGCCTGAAAAGGCTCCCCGCCCACCTGCCCCTGGCGCCTTCAAGGCGCTCTCCAGCCTTGTCCGCCACCACCGCGCCCGTTCTGCCGTTTCACCTGGCGTTTCCCGAAGGCTTGCCCGTTTCAGGCAAGCGCGAGGACATCATGCGGGCCATGGCCGCGCACCAGGTGGTCATCGTCTGCGGCGAGACCGGCTCGGGCAAGACCACGCAGTTGCCCAAGATCGCGCTCGCGCTGGGCCGCGGCAGTGCCAACCACCCAGGCCAACGCGGGCACCTGATCGGCCACACGCAGCCGCGGCGGGTGGCGGCCTCCAGCGTTGCCAAGCGCATCGCCGAGGAACTGAAGACCCCGCTGGGCGAGGTGGTGGGCTACAAGGTGCGCTTCCAGGACCGACTCTCGCCCGGGGCCTCGGTCAAGCTCATGACCGACGGCATCTTGCTGGCCGAAACGCAGACCGACCCGCTGCTCAGGGCCTACGACACGCTCATCATCGACGAGGCCCATGAGCGCAGCCTGAACATCGACTTCCTGCTGGGCTACCTGCGCCAGCTGCTGCCGCGCCGTCCTGACCTGAAGGTGGTGATCACCTCGGCGACCATCGACGCGCAGCGTTTTGCGGACTACTTCGCCTCTGCTGCTCCGCTGCCGGGCCGCGCCAGGGCGGACCGCGCCCAATCGGTTGGCAGCGACTTGCGCAGCGCTGGCGCGTCGGGACCCATGATCCCCGCACCGGTGCTCATGGTGTCGGGCCGCACCTTTCCCGTGGAGGTGCGTTTTCGCCCCTTCGAGGAAAGCCGCGAATTCGACCTGAACGACGCCATTGCCGATGCGGTGGACGAGCTCTGGCGCGGCGGGGCAGGGCATGGCGACATCCTGGTGTTCCTGCCTGGCGAGCGTGAAATCCGTGAGGCGGCCGACCACTTGCGCAAGCACCTGTCGCACCAGCCCGTGCTGCGGGATGCCGAGGTGCTGCCCCTGTTCGCGCGCCTTTCGCAGGCCGAGCAGGACCGCATCTTCGAGCCGCACGGGCAGCGGCGCATCGTGCTGGCCACCAACGTGGCCGAGACCTCGCTCACGGTTCCCGGCATCCGCTACGTGGTCGACAGCGGCACCGCGCGCGTGAAGCGCTACAGCTTTCGCAGCAAGGTCGAGCAGCTCCTGGTGGAGCCCATCTCGCAGGCGGCGGCCAACCAGCGGGCCGGTCGCTGCGGCCGCGTGGCCGAGGGCATCTGCATCCGCCTTTACGACGAGGCCGACTTCAACAACCGGCCCCGCTTCACCGACCCGGAGATCCTGCGCAGTTCGCTTGCCGCCGTGATTTTGCGCATGAAGGCGCTGCACCTGGGGGCGGTGGAGGACTTTGCTTTCATCGAGCCGCCGCAGCGCCGCGCCATCACCGACGGTTACCAGCTGCTGTCGGAGTTGGGCGCGGTGGACGATGCCAACGAGATCACTCGCCTGGGCGAACTGCTGGCCAAGCTGCCGCTGGACCCGCGCGTGGGCCGCATGCTGCTCGAGGCGCGTGAGCGGCGCGCTTTGGGCGAAGTGCTGGTGATCGCCAGCGCCCTGAGTGTTCAGGACGTGCGCGACCGCCCCATCGACAAGCAGGCCCAGGCCGACCAGCTGCACGCCAAGTTCGACGACGAAAAAAGCGAATTCGTTTCCTACCTGAAGCTCTGGAACTGGATTCACGATGCGCGCGGCGGGCACCCGGGCCGGCCTGCGGAGCCGCTGTCGGCCGGGCCTTCGGGCCCAGGCGTTCGGGCCCTGCCTGCTGCGCAAGCCACCGCCAAGGCAAGCGAGGGTCAGGCCAGCGCCCCCACACCAGGCCCGGGCCGGGGCCGCAGCGCTTTGCCGCAGGCGCTGCCTGGCGCCCCCGCCCAGCACAAGCTGTCGAACCGCCAGTATGAAACCCTGCTGCGCGAGACCTACATCAACGTGCGCCGCGTGCGCGAGTGGCGCGACATCCACTCGCAGTTGGTGAGCGTGGTCAACGAGCAGGGCTGGAAGCTCAACAACGAGCCCGCCAGCTACGAGCAGCTGCACCTTTCCATGCTCTCGGGGCTGCTGGGCAACATCGGTTGCAAGAGCGACGAGGACGACTTCTACCTGGGCGCACGCGGCATCAAGTTCAACCGGCATCCGGGCGCGCGCCTGTCCAAGCGCCCGGGCCGGTGGATCGTTGCGGCCGAGTTGGTCGAAACCACGCGCCTCTTTGGCAGGGGCATCGCCAACATCGAGCCGCAGTGGATCGAGCAGGTCGGCAGCCACCTTTTGAAAAAGCAGCTGCTGGACCCGCACTGGGAAAAGAAGGCCGCGCAGGTGACGGCGCTGGAACGCGCCACCCTGTATGGCTTGGTGATCTACAACAACCGGCGTTCGAACTTCGGCCTGGTAGACCCTGAAGGCGCGCGCGAGATCTTCCTGCGCGAGGCCCTGGTCAGCGGTCAGTGGGAAACCAAGCTGCCCTTTCTTGCGGCCAACCACAAGCTCATCGCCCAGGTGCAGGAGCTGGAGCACAAGCAGCGCCGCCAGGACGTGTTGGTGGACGACGAGCTCATCTTCGCCTTCTATGACCAGCAGGTGCCGGCCGACATTCACAACGGCGCGGCCTTCGAGCGCTGGTGGAAGGACGCCTCACGCGCCAACCCGCGCCTGCTGTTTCTCAGCCGCGAAGAGCTCATGCGGCACGAGGCCGCGGGCATCACCACCCAGGCCTTTCCCAAGAACCTGCGCCTAGGGGGCGTGGACTGCAAGGCCAGCTACCTGCACGAGCCGGGCGATGCCAAGGACGGCGTGACGGTGGACGTGCCGCTCTTCGTGCT
>CAYVGD010000341.1:0-2946 GCA_964450095.1 uncultured Polaromonas sp. | reverse complement strand
ATTGTAGGTGAAGTTGACACCACCGCTGGTACCGTTGGGCGTCGTCACCGTCACCTGGCGCCACTGCACCAGCCCCTCGCGCACGGCCTTGCCCAACTCCGCCTCGGTGTGCTCCAAGTCGGCCACCGTCTCGCGGTAGTTCCCAACCATCAGGAAAAGCCAGTTGCCAATGCCCACGTCGTGCGCCAGTCGCAAGGTATGCCAGATATCGGCGCTGGTGGTGTGCTTGCTCATGTCCTCAAGCACCTTGTCGCTAAAGCTCTCCACGCCCCACATCACGGCGCGGCAGCCGGCGTCGTACATCGCCTGCAGGGTCTCGCGCTCGAGCCTCTCCGTGCAGCGCCCCTGGCACTTCCAGGTCAGCCCCAGCGGTGCGATCCTCGCACACACCCCTTCCAACCAGTCGTCGCCGCCCACGGCTCCGGGTATCTCGTCGTCGTAGACGAACACCGCCTTGCAGCCCAACTCCTTCAGCGCGGCCATGTCCGCGTAGATCGCCGTCGCCGGTCTGCGCCGAATGCGGCTGTGCCCGTACACCGGGTTTCCGCAGAAGGTGCAGTTGTGGGGGCATCCCCGGCTCCACATGGCGATGCCCTCGGGCTTGCCAACGTCCGGCAGGTTGCCGTAGTATTGGGCCGGCGCCGGGTGGTGCACGGACCACAGCGGCCCGGGGATGGCGTTGATGTCCGCCGCGCGCCCTGCCACGATCCCGGCCGGCTGCATCTCAAACAGCTCCGCCACGTTGCCCTCGGTCTCGCCCACTGCCACCGCGTCCGCGCCCCAGCCCAACGGCTCCTCGGGATTCAGCGTGGCCTCCGGCCCGCCCACCATCACATAGCCCTCGTAGCCGATCCCGCGCAGCGCGGTGATGCACTCGCGCACGCCGCGCCGGTTGTGGTGCGTCTCGGTAAAGCCGATGGCGTCGGGCCAGCGCTTGCGCTGTGCGTCGAACTGTTTGGCCAGCTGCTGCGGCGTAACGCCCAGCGCCTCCAGGTCGTATACCTGCACTTGGTGGCCAGCCTCATGCAGCGCTGCCGCCAGGATCGGCAGCCCCAGCCCCGGGTTCATCCGATACCAGACGCCGGCGTAGTGGTGCACCGGGGGGTTGAAGAGCTGAATCTTCATGCCTTCCCCCACTCCACGTCCAGGCCATCGTCACTGCCCCACAACTGGATGGCCGTCCCGTCGGTAGACTCGATGAGGTGCAGCCCGCCCAATCCGAACCCGATGGCCTTCACCGTCTTGCCGATCATCGGCGCCAAGATGGGGCGCAATTCTGCGTCCACCCCGGCGACCGCCTCGGCGTACCGGCGGGCGTATTCAGCGGTTACCTCGCGCATGCCGCCCCCTGCTTGGCCGGGGTCTCGGCACCGCTTACGCCCACTTCCATGTAGCCCAGATGCTCCTCACTGCACCGCAGCTTGACGATGCTGCCATCGGCGAACTCGAAGCCGATCCCACCCAGTCCACGGTGGTCGCTCTGAATCCAGATGTTTGCCAGCGCCTTGCCCACGTAGGGCATCAGGCGGTCGAGCGCCAGCTTCTCGAACTCGCGCGCCTGTCGCACGCGGTCCACCGCCGCCCACTTTTCGGATTCCTTGCGCTCGACCTCCGCCGCATTCGCACTCACCCTGACCCTGCGCTTGAACATGACCCCTCCCCCCTCTACTTGTTATGCCTTCCCCCGTATGTCCACCATCTCGAGCAGGTCCTCGCCCTCCAGCGCCTTGGCGATGGTCTCCAGCGCCGGGCGCCAGTAGCGCTCCGTCACTGTGCCGGCGTCGTACTCACGCGCGCCGCCTGCCGCCGCCCGCCGCAGCTTGTCGTAGGCACGCATCTCGTAGGCCTTGTCCATGGCGCGCTCGATCTCGTCGATGAACGGGATGAACTGGTAGGCCCCGATCGGCGTCCAGAACTTTTGCCCCTTGACGGCCCAGCCGCTGAAGCACAGCTCCGGCATGCTGGTCCAGTCGCCGACGATCACCGGGCAGCCGCAGGCTTGCGCCTCGAGAATCGGCACGCCAAAGCCCTCGCCATAGCTGGGGCTGAGCAGCACGTCCGCCGCGTTGTACAGTGTCGCCAAGAACTCGGCCGGGTAGCCCTGCTGGAGCATCCACTTATCCGGGAAGATCACGCTGTTGGGGGGAATGCCGGCCCGCTTCAGCATCAGGCCCATGTCCAGCCCGCCCATCTCCTGCGTTGGTAGCGTGTGCATGTACAGCAGCGTCTTGGGGTGCTTTTCGAGGAAGCGCGCATAGGCCTCAAAGACCTCTCCGAACGCTTTGCGCGCCGGGAAGCCCTTGTTCGCCGCCACCATCGTCATCAGAAAGGTCTCGTCACTCAGCCCCGGCAGGCCCACGCGCTGCCGCGCCTCGCGCCGGTCCATCGGCTTGAACACCTGCGTGTCGATGCCGTGCGGCACGTAGAGCACGTTGGCAAAGCCGGCGTCCTTGAGCGCCTGCTCACCAAAGCGCGAGTAAGCTAGCGGTTGCCAGGCCGGTTGCAGCGCACGCGCGACAGCCTCAGGTACGGCGTCGTGGTCCACCGGCAGCCAGGGGCACCACTTGACCTGCGCCATCGCGCCAGGGTCGAATACCCAGGTGTCGTATAGCGTGATCACGATGTCGGCCTTGGTCTGGCGCGCGTAGGGCGCGATGATGTCCGCGCCGTGCGTGTTGAAGCCCGCCGGCAGCACGGTGGCTATCTCGCCGTCGTGCTCGATCTTGAGCGGCGCGCCGGCCAGCCCATAGTTGGCCGCCAGGCACACCTCGTGGCCCAGCTTCTGAATGCGCCACCAGAACAGGTCGGTCTGCTGGCCGTACCCCGTCTTGGCCCACGGCGCATTCGACATCCACAGAATCCTCATTTGTTAAGCCCTCCCCCACTTCGTTTGTCTCCCCCAGTAGCGGCGGCCAGGGCTGGGGAGTTGGCCTCTTCGGGTGTACA
>CAYVGD010000340.1:0-2950 GCA_964450095.1 uncultured Polaromonas sp. | reverse complement strand
ACCCGATCGCGGCCCATCCGGCGGTGCAGCGCATCTTGGACACCCAGCGCGCCTGGGTGGACGGCGGCCGGATGCTGGCCTACCGCACGGCACTGGAGCTGGACATCGCTCGCCACCACGCCGACCCCGCACGCCGCGCCGAGGCGCAGCGGTGGTGCAGCCTGACCACGCCGGTGCTCAAGTCGGCCTGGACCGAGCAAGGCTTTGCGGGCGCCAGCGCCTGCCTGCAGGTCTTCGGCGGCCACGGCTTCGTGAAGGAATGGGGCATCGAGCAGATCGTGCGCGATGCCCGCGTGGCCATGATCTACGAGGGCACCAACGAAATCCAGGCCATCGACCTGCTGGTGCGCAAGGTGCTGCCCGACGGTGGCCAGGCCCTGTTCGCCCTGCTCGATGAACTGGCCCCAGCGCTGGGCCCCGAAGGCGTGCAGCGCATCCAGCGGCTTCAGGCCGCCACGCGCACACTGGTGCGCCAGGCGTCGCAAGACCCGGTCCTGCCCTGCGCGGTGGCCGACGACTTCCTGCGGGCCGTGGCCCTGGTGTTGCTGGAGTGGGGCTGGGCCAAGGTCCAGGCCTCACCGGGCGCCGACACACCGCGCTGGCAGGAGCCGGCGCTGGCGCTCAGGCGCCATGTGCTGCCGGAGTTCGCCATGCGCTTGTCGATCATCGAAGACCGCTGCGCGGAGTCAGGACCGGCGCCGGCTTCGGCCAGCGCGGCCGGCGCGGCCAGTCCTCCCGGGGCAATGGCCGCTCAAGCAGCTTGAGCCCGACCCGGAACCCCTTGCACCGCCCGCCCCCCACCGCGCCCATGCCCCGCACGACCGCCTTGGCGACCCCTCCCGCAGCGCCCGCCGCACGCGTGCGACGCCTTCGGCCGAACGGAGGGAACAAGGTCGCCCCCGACGCCCAGGCGGCTCCTTCGCCGGCCGGAACCGCAGTTACAAAGTCAGGCGTGGCTGCGCAAACCCATGGCCGGAAGTCCTCGCAGCCGCGCGTGAACGATATTGCCGTGGAAACCGTGGACACGGGCTTTCTGGAAAGCCTCATCGGCTACAACGCCCGGCGCGCGGCGCTGGCCGTGATCGGCACGTTCCTCGAGCGCATGGCGCCCTACGGGCTGCGGCCCGTGGACTTCTCCACCCTTTCGCTGATCACGCACAACCCGGGCATCACGGCACGCCAGCTGTGCCATGCGCTGGGCATCCAGCCGCCCAACATGGTGGGCATGGTCAACGGCTTCGAGCAGCGCGGCCTCGTCGCGCGCCGCCCGCATCCCACCGACCGGCGGGCCCAGGGTCTTTATGCCACCCCCGAGGGAATTGCACTCATGCGGGACGCCGAAGCCACCGCCACCGACCTGGAGCGGGACGTGGCACGGCGCCTGAGCCCGCGTGAACAGGACACCCTCAAGCGCCTGCTACAGAAAATCTACCTCTGAGCTGTCCCCGGGGCTGGGCACCCTCCACGTAAAGCTGAGCGGGCGCTACCGCCCGCCTGGCAGTGCCGAACTTGCGCGTCCCAACGGGGGTCCGCCTGGCAGTGCCGAGTTGGCGCGCCCGCCGGGGGTCTGGGCAGGGCTGGGCAAGGATGGCTGGGGCGGCGAACACGCCACCTTCCAAGCCCGGCAGTGGCTGAGCTTGGAACTGCTTGAAATACTGAGGCCTGCCCCCAACTCAAGCGCACCCAAGCATCAACACTGGCCGTCCCCGCATGTCCGAACCGCAACAAGAAACCCAAAAACCCGAATCCAATCAAGCACTTGGCGCTGAAACACAGGGCTCGCCCGAAAGTCCCGCCTCGACCTCCCCGGAGGCCGAGCTGGCTGCCCTGCAAGCCAAGCACGCCGAACTGGCTGACAGCTACCTGCGGGCCAAGGCCGAGGCCGAAAACGCCCGTCGCCGTGCCGAGGACGAGATCAGCAAGGCCCGCAAGTTCGCGGTCGAAAGCTTTGCCGAGAGCCTGCTGCCCGTGGCCGACAGCCTGGAGGCCGGTCTTTTGATCAAGGACGCCAGCGCCGAACAGATCCGCGAAGGCACCGAAGCCACGCTCAAGCAGCTCAAGAGCGCGCTGGAGCGCAACAAGGTGCTGGAGATCGCGCCTGCTGCGGGCGAGAAATTCGACCCGCACCGCCACCAGGCCATCAGCATGGTGCCCAGCGAGCAGGAGGCCAACACCGTGGTGGGCGTGCTGCAAAAAGGCTATTCGATCGCCGACCGCGTGATGCGGCCTGCGCTGGTCACGGTGTCTGCGCCCAAGTAAGACAGCGCCGATGGCGCGCGGGACTTGAAGTCCCGACACTTATCCACACATTCCTCACAAGACCATCCACAACGGCCTTGCCGGCCGGTTCAACGTATTTCAAATCTCTCGGAGAAGAACATCATGGGAAAAATCATCGGCATCGACCTGGGCACCACCAACAGCTGCGTGGCAATCATGGAGGGCAACAACACCAAGGTGATCGAGAACGCTGAAGGCGCGCGCACCACCCCGTCCATCATTGCCTACCAGGAAGACGGCGAGATCCTCGTGGGCGCCTCGGCCAAGCGCCAGGCGGTCACCAACCCCAAGAACACGCTGTACGCCGTCAAGCGCCTGATCGGCCGCAAGTTCGGCGAGAAGGAAGTGCAAAAGGACATCGACCTGATGCCCTACACCATCAGCAAGGCCGACAACGGCGACGCCTGGGTGGAGGTGCGCGGCAACAAGCTGGCGCCGCCGCAGATCAGCGCAGAGGTCCTGCGCAAGATGAAGAAGACCGCCGAGGATTACCTGGGCGAGGCCGTCACCGAGGCCGTGATCACGGTGCCCGCGTACTTCAACGACGCCCAACGCCAGGCCACCAAGGACGCCGGCCGCATCGCGGGCCTGGACGTCAAGCGCATCATCAACGAACCCACCGCCGCAGCCCTGGCCTTCGGCCTGGACAAGCAGTCCAAGGGCGACCGCA
>CAYVGD010000339.1:0-2969 GCA_964450095.1 uncultured Polaromonas sp. | reverse complement strand
CGGCGCGCACCTGCACCTTCAGAGCGCGGTCACCGGCTTCTCTGAGGTGCCCGAGGGTGTGCAACTGGCCTGGACCGACGGCCGCATCGTCGAGGGCGATGCGCTGGTGGCCGCCGACGGCGTGTGGAGCGCGGTGCGCGAGCAGCTGGTGGCCGACGGCCCGGCCGCCCCCACCGGGCACCTGGCCTACCGAGCCCTCGTTCCCCTGGCCGATGCACCCCAGGCGCTGCGCGGCAACGAGGTCGCCGCCTGGCTGGGCCCCCGGCTGCACGTGGTCACCTACCCGGTGCGAGGCGGCGACATGCTCAACGTGGTGGTCATCGTGCAGGGCGAGCCGCCGCAGGAGCTTCAGTCCTGGGACGACCCCGCCGTGGCCGAGGACGTGCAGGCTGCGCTGTCCTCCTGCTGCGCCGCGCTGCAGGACCTGGTGCTGGCCGCGCCCGCGTGGAGCCGCTGGACACTGTGCGACCGCGAGCCCCTGAACGGCCCGGCGCAAATGGCGCAGGGCCGCGTCGCGCTGCTCGGGGATGCCGCGCACCCGATGCGGCCTTTCCTCGCGCAAGGTGCGGGCATGGCCCTGGAGGACGCGGCCGAGCTCGGTCGCTGCATCGGCCCGGTGCAGGACCTGGCCCTGGGCCTGCCCGCAGCGCTCGGCCGCTACGCCGTGCGGCGCTGGCCGCGGATGGCGCAGGTGCAGGCCCGCGCCCGGCGCAACGGCCAAGTGTTCCACGCCACGGGCCTGGAGCGCGTGGGCCGTGACCTGGGCCTCAGGCTGCTGGGCCGCCGGCTGATGGACCTGCCCTGGCTCTATGGCCACCGCCATCAGCCCTGAGGCGTGGTGCCGGGGGCCGGCGCTGAAGCGCCGCCGTCGACATGCCCTGCGCTTTCAGAGGTGCGTGCGCAGCAGCCAGATCTCGGGGAACAGCACCACGTCCAGCATGCGGCGCAGGTAGCTCACGCCCCCGGTGCCGCCCGTGCCGCGCTTGAAGCCGATCACGCGCTCCACCGTCGTCACATGCCGGAAGCGCCAGAGGCGAAAGGCGTCCTCCAGGTCGGCGAACTCCTCGCCGAGCTGGTAGAGGTCCCAGTGTTCCCGGGGGTGGCGGTACACCTGCAGCCAGGCCTGCTCCACCGCGTCGCTCGCGGCATAGGGCTGGGTCCAGTCGCGCTCGGTGTGGCTGGCCGGCACGGGCAAGCCACGCCGCGCCAGCAGGCGCAGGGCCTCGTCGTAGAGCGAGGGCGCCTCGTAGGCCGCCTGCACCTGGGCCCGCAGCGCCGGGCGGTGGGCATGCGGCTGCAGCATGGCGGCGTTCTTGTTGCCCAGCATGAACTCGATGCAGCGGTACTGGTGGCTCTGGAAGCCGCTGGACTGGGCCAGGTGCGGCCGAATGGCGCTGTACTCGGGCGGCGTCATGGTGGCCAGCACGTCCCAGGCATGCACCAATTGCTCCATGATGCGCGAGACACGGGCCAGCATCTTGAAGGCCTCGGGCAGCTGGTCCCCGGCCAGGCGGTCACGCGCTGCGCCCAGCTCATGCAGCATGAGCTTCATCCAGAGCTCGCTGGTCTGGTGCTGCACGATGAAGAGCATCTCATCATGCTCGGGCGAGAGCGGATGCTGCGCGCCCAGGATGGCGTCCAGGTGCAGGTAGTCGCCATAGCTCATGGACCGGCTGAAGTCGAGCTGTGCGCCTTCCTCGCGCACGAGCTCCTCCGGGCGCGGCGGGCCTGCAGCGGGCGGCGGGGTATGGTGCGGGCACATGGCTCAGGTCACCGCCAGTTGCTGCATGAAGCGGGCCTCGCGCCACTGGCCGGTGACGAGCACCTGGCGCAGGTGCTCGACCGCGTTCCACACGTCCTCGAAGCCGATGTACAGCGGCGTGAAGCCAAAGCGCAGGATGTCGGGATGGCGGTCGCCGTCGCCTGCGCGGAAGTCGCCGATCACGCCGCGCGCGATCAGCGCCTGCACGATGGCATAGGCGCTGCGTTCGCTGCCTTGGCGTGTCAGGCACACCTGCGAGCCGCGGGCGGCGTGCGCGCGCGGCGTGACCAGCCCCAGGCCCTGGGCCGCGCATCGGTCTTCCACCAGGCGGATGAAGAGGTCGGTGAGTGCCAGCGACTTGCGGCGCAGCGCCGCCATGCCGCCCAGCGGCTCGGCCGCCAGCACCGTGTCCAGGCCGCAGTCCAGCGCCACCAGGCTCAGGATGGGCTGGGTGCCGCACTGGTAGCGGGCGATGCCGGGCGCCGGCCGGTAGTCCGGCGTGAAGGCAAACGGCGCGGCATGGCCCCACCAGCCGGCCAGGGGCTGCCAGAAGCGGTCGGCGTGGCGCGGGTGCGCCCACACGAAGGCCGGCGCGCCGGGGCCGCCGTTGAGGTACTTGTAGCCGCAGCCCACCGCAAAGTCGGCCTCGGCGGCATGCACATCCACCGGCACGGCGCCGGCGCTGTGCGCCAGGTCCCAGACCACCAGCGCCCCGGCGGCATGCGCCTGCGCCGTCACCGCCGCCATGTCGTGCATGGCGCCGGTGCGGTAGTTCACATGGGTGAGCATGAGCACGGCCACCTGCGCATCCAGCGCGCCGGCGAGGTCTTGCGCCTCGACCAGGTGCAGCTCGAACCCGTGCTGGCGGCACAGCGCCTCGGCGATGTAGAGATCGGTGGGGAAGTTGCTGCGTTCGCTCACGATGCGGCGGCGCTGGGGCGCATCGGCCTGCGCGATGGACAGCGCCGCGCTGAGCACCTTGAACAGGTTGATGGAGGTGCTGTCCACCGCCACCACCTCGTCCGGTCCCGCGCCGATGAGGCGGGCGATCTTGTCGCCCACGCGCTGCGGCAAGTTGAACCAGCCGGCGCTGTTCCAGCTGCGGATGAGGTCGTGGCCCCATTCGGCCGTCACGGCCTGGGACACGCGGGCCGCGGTGGCGCGGGGCAGGGCGCCCAGCGAGTTACCGTCAAGGTAGATCACGCCC
>CAYVGD010000338.1:0-2979 GCA_964450095.1 uncultured Polaromonas sp. | reverse complement strand
CCTCGAACCTCGAACCTCGAACCTCGAACCTCGAACCTCGAACCTCGAACCTCGGAGCGCCACTCTTCGCGTGCTGAGGCTTTCAAATGCCTCGAGACTCGAGGCCGAACCCCCGAGCGCGGGATCAGGAGCTCGGAACGCATTCACCTGCACACCGAGGCCTTCGCATGCCGCACAACAGAGGCTTGGTCACGTCACGTCACGCCACCCCACGCGCTCAGGCGTTGAGCTCGGCCAGGCGCTCGGGCGTGCCCACGTCGGTCCAGGCGCCTGTGTAGACCTCGCCGCTCACCTGGCCACGGTCCATGGCCGAGCGCAGCAGGGGCGCCAGGGCGCAGGCCACGCCCTCGGGGTTGCCCATGGGCGCGGGGCCGCCTTCCTGCGTGAAGAAGCTGCGGCGGTACAGCGCCACGGTGCTGAAGGTGTGAAGGCGCTCCGGGTGGCCGGCGGGCAGGTGGAGAACGCGGCCCTGCGGCGAAAGCCCGAAGTCCCCACCCGGGTTGTGCGGCGGGTTGGGCACCAGCCAGAGGTGCGCCAGCGTGTTGCCGCTGGCAAAACGGTCCCAGGCCTTGCGGCTGAAGCGGAAGTCGGGCATGAACACGTCGCCGGCCACCACCCAGAACACCTCCCCCAGCAGCGGCAGGGCGCGCAGGATGCCGCCTGCGGTCTCGAGCGCGCGGCCGAAGTCGCGGCCCTCGTGCGAGTAACTCACGCGCAGGCCGAGCGAGCGGGCCAGCGGTGCCATGCGGGGCTCGACCTGCTCGCCCAGCCAGGCGGTGTTGATGGCCAGGTCGGCAAAGCCGCCGGCGGCCAGGGCCTGGGCATGCCAGGCCATCAGCGGCTGGCCGCGCACCGCCAGCAGCGGCTTGGGGCAGGTGTCGGTCAGGGGCCGCATGCGTTCGCCGCGGCCGGCGGCAAGGATCAGGGCCTGGGCGGCTGCGCTCATGGCGTGCGATGTGCGAAGTGGGTAAACACAGGTCGAAAGGCCCGGGCCGCGCAGGCCATGCAGAACGGGCCGCGTTGCCGGCCCGCCGGACGGGGCGTGTCCATGTGCCGGGACGCCTGGGCGCCCGGGCCAGGGCGTGCGGCAGTGTAGGCCAAGGCCCGCGCCGTGCAGGGCCGGCCGGCCCGTCCCTGGCGTGACGGCTGAGCCAGGCGCAACCGTTAAAATTCCGGGTTTCCCCCGACTTCTCCCCTCCCCCGGAGCCCCGATGGCCAATCCCCAGATGATGGCAGGCGCGATTCGCGCGCTTGCGATGGACGCAGTTCAACAAGCCAACTCCGGACACCCCGGCGCGCCCATGGGCATGGCCGACATGGCCGTGGCCCTGTGGGGCCGCCACCTGCGCCACAACCCCGCCAACCCGCTGTGGGCCGACCGCGACCGCTTCGTGCTCTCGAACGGCCACGGCTCGATGCTCATTTACGCGCTGCTGCACCTGACGGGCTACGACCTGCCCATGCAGGAGCTGCGCAACTTCCGCCAGCTGCACAGCAAGACGGCGGGCCACCCCGAGTTCGGCATCACCCCTGGCGTGGAAACCACCACCGGCCCGCTGGGCCAGGGCATCACCAACGCGGTGGGCCTGGCGCTGGCGGAAAAGCTGCTGGCCGGCGAATTCAACCGCCCCGGCCACGCCGTGGTGGACCACCACACGTACGTGTTCCTGGGCGACGGCTGCCTGATGGAAGGCATCTCGCACGAGGCCTGCGCGCTGGCCGGCGCCTGGAAGCTCAACAAGCTCGTGGCCCTCTACGACGACAACGGTATCTCCATCGACGGCCAGGTGGCGCCCTGGTTCATCGACAACACGCCGCAGCGTTTTGCCGCCTGCGGCTGGAACGTGATCGACGCCGTCGACGGCCACGACGTGGACGCCGTTGATGCCGCCATTGCAAAAGCCAAGAAGAGCACCGACAAGCCCACGCTCATCGTCTGCAAGACCGCCATCGGCAAGGGCTCGCCCAACCGCGCGGGCACGGCCAAGGCGCACGGAGAGCCGCTGGGCGCCGATGAGATCCAGCTCACGCGCGCGGCCATCGGCTGGGGCCATGAGCCCTTCACCGTGCCCGCCGAGGTCTATGCCGACTGGAACGCACACGCCGCCGGCAGCCAGCGCGAGGCCGACTGGAACCAGCGCTTTACCGCCTACGAAGCGGCCTTCCCGGAACTGGCGGCGCAATTCAAGCGCCGCATGGCCGGCGAGCTGCCCCCGAACTTTGCCGACGTGGCCGTGGCCGCCGTGCAGGGCGCGCACGACAAGGCCGAGACCGTGGCCACCCGCAAGGCCAGCCAGCTCGCGCTGGAGCATTTCACCGCGGCGCTGCCCGAGCTGCTTGGCGGCTCGGCCGATCTCACCGGCTCCAACCTCACCCAGACCAAGAGCACGCCCCACCTGCGCTTCGACGCCGCGGGCAGCGTGGTCAAGAACGACGCCGGCGTGGGCGGCCGCCACATCAACTACGGCGTGCGCGAGTTCGGCATGGCCGCCATCATGAACGGCCTGGCGCTGCACGGCGGCTTCATTCCCTACGGCGGCACGTTCCTGACCTTCAGCGACTACAGCCGCAACGCCATCCGCATGGCCGCGCTCATGAAGATCCGCGTGGTGCACGTGTTCACGCACGACTCCATCGGCCTGGGCGAGGACGGCCCCACGCACCAGTCGATTGAGCATGCCGCCAGCCTGCGCCTGATTCCCAACCTGGACGTCTGGCGCCCGGCCGACACCACCGAGACGGCGGTCGCCTGGAGCGTGGCCCTGGCCAACAAGCACAAGCCCACGGCCCTGCTGCTGTCGCGCCAGAACCTGCCGTATGCGCCCAAGCAGGACGCCGACGTGATCACCCGCGGCGCCTATGTGCTGGCCGAGCCGGCTGCTGTGGCGGGCGTGCTGGCGCACTGCAAGTCTGTGCTGCTGCCCACCATGGTGCCCAGCGTGGTGGTGCCGCTGGCATCCTTCCCACTGCTGCCCAACG
>CAYVGD010000337.1:0-2982 GCA_964450095.1 uncultured Polaromonas sp. | reverse complement strand
CATGGCGCGCAACTTCAACGTCAAAGACAAGAACCTCACGGCCCAGATCAAGGAAGGCCAGGGCAAGGTGTTCGCCGAGGACACCGCCGTGCTCGAGGCCCAGCAGCGCAACCTCACGCTCTACAAGAACCGCAAGCTGCTGATGCTCAACATCGACGCCGGCGGCGTGCAGTCGCGCCGCATCATCGACCGCATGCTGGCCGCCGAGCAGGCGCAGCCGGTCGCAGCCTGAAGGAGACACCATGACCCAGCTTCAAGTGAAGGTGCTGCGCAGGCAGCCCGAGGCCGAAGGCATCGCCAGCTACGAGCTGGTGCGCGAAGGCGGCGGCGCGCTGCCCGCGTTTTCTGCGGGCTCGCACATCGACGTGCACCTGCCCGGGGGCCTGGTGCGCCAGTATTCGCTGTGCAACGACCCGCACAACGCGGCGCATTACCGCATCGGCGTGCTGCGCGATGCCGCCTCGCGCGGCGGCTCGATCGCCATGCACGAACAGGTGCAGGAAGGCGACGTGCTCACCATCAGCGAGCCGCGCAACCACTTCCCGCTGCACACCGCGCCGCACACCGTGCTGCTGGCCGGCGGCATCGGCGTCACGCCGCTGTTGTGCATGGCCCAGCGGCTTTCGGCCATTGGCGCGAGCTTTGAAATCCATGCCTGCAACCGCTCTTTGGCGCGCAGCGCCTTCCTGGGCGAGTTGCGGGCCTTCGGCGAACGCTTTCACCTGCACCTGGACGATGGCGAACCCGCACAGAAGCTGGACCTGCCTGCCGTGCTGAAGGCGGCGCCGGCGGGCAGCCGCATCTACGTGTGCGGCCCGGGCGGCTTCATCGATTTCGTGGTCGCCACCGCCCAGTCCAGCGGCTGGCCGGCCGACCATGTGCACCTGGAATACTTTGGCGCCGCGCCCCAGGACACCTCGGGCGACCGTGCCTTTGACGTGAAGATCGCCAGCACCGGCCAGGTGTTCACCATCCCGGCCGACCAGACCGTGACCGCGGCGCTCCAGGCGCAGGGCGTGGACATCCTCGTGTCCTGCGAGCAAGGCGTGTGCGGCACCTGCCTGACCCGCGTGCTCGAGGGCGAATGCGAGCACCGCGACGCCTACCTCACCGAGGAGGAACGGGCGCGCAACGACCAGTTCACCCCCTGCTGTTCGCGTGCCCGGTCGCAGCTTCTGGTGCTGGACCTCTGAGCCGCCCGCCCGGCCCGGCCGGCCGTCCGCTCGCGCTGGCCCGGCCGGCAGTGGCAGGCTCGCGTCGCGCCAGCGGCTGCAAGACGGTCGCTCATGCGCTAGCATCGCCCGCTCTTTCTGACCGACATCCAAGGAGACCTTCATGGTGAAACTTCCCGCCCGCTACGACCACGTGGGCAGCTTCCTGCGGCCCGCCTACCTGCTGGAGGCCCGCGAGCAAAAGGCCAAGGGCCAGATCACGCCCGAGCAGCTGCGCGCCGTGGAAGACAAGGCGATCACCGAGATCGTCCAGTTCCAGCAAGACGTGGGGCTCAAGGCCATCACCGACGGAGAGTTCCGCCGCACCTATTTCCACATCGACTTCCTCGAGCAGCTGGGCGGCGTGGTCACCGACGTGCCCGTGGCCGTGACCCAGCCCGACGGCTCGGTGCACCTGGCCCCGCCAGTGATCCGCGTGACCGACAAGGTCACCCACGCCAAGAACATCCAGCTGGCCGACTTCCAGTACCTCAAGAGCCAGGTGGCCGCCGGCTGCACGCCCAAGGTGACCATCCCTTCGCCCACCATGCTGCACTTCCGGGGCGGCCGCGCCGGCATCAGCCGCCAGGCTTACCCCGAGCTGGACCCGGCGTTCTACGACGATGTCGCCAAGGCCTACGGCGACGAGCTGCGCAGCCTGGCCGACGCCGGCTGCACCTATGTGCAAATGGATGACACCAACCTCGCCTACCTGTGCGACGAGAAGATGCGCGAGGCGGCCCGCCAGCGCGGTGACGACCCGAACGAGCTGCCGCACCGCTACGCGCAGTTCATCAACAAGGTGGTGGCGCAAAAGCCCGCCGGCATGACGCTGGCCATGCACCTGTGCCGCGGCAACTTCAAGAGCACGCACGCCGCCGCCGGCAACTATGAGCCCGTGGCCGAGGCGCTGCTCTCGGAGATGGACATCGACGCCTACTTCCTCGAGTACGACGACGACCGCAGCGGTGACTTCCGCCCCCTGCGCTTCCTGCCCAAGGGCAAGGTCGTGGTGCTGGGCCTGGTGACCACCAAGTTCGGCGACATGGAAAGCAAGGACGACCTCAAGCGCCGCATCGACGAGGCCGCCAAGTACGCGCCCCTGGAGCAGCTGGCGCTGTCGCCCCAGTGCGGCTTCTCCAGCACCGTGCACGGCAACAACATCGCCGTGCAGGCCCAGCGCGACAAGCTGCGCCTGGTGATCGAGACCGTCCAGGAGGTGTGGGGCGAGGCCTGAGGCCTCTTCCCGGCGGCAGCCAGCCCTTCCGGCCGCTCGGCCGCGCCCTCAGGCGCGGCTGTCGTCCGGGCGGTCAGGCACCTGCCGACAGACCAGAAAAAAGCCGTGCTGCAAGGCACGGCTTTTTCTTTGTCCGCTCGCACCGGGCTCGAGGCCCGGCGCGGGTCTCAGGCGGCCAGGCGCTTTTCGATGGCGGCCTTGGTGTCCTGCAGTTCCTGGGGCAGGTGGTAGGCCAGTTGCTGGAACAGCTCGGCGTGCAGCTGCAGCTCTTGCGTCCAGGCGGCCTTGTCGATGCTGGTGACCTTGGCGAACTGCTCGGCGTTGAAGTCCAGGCCGGTCCAGTTCAGGTCCTCGTAGCTCGGGCTCAGCCCCATCACGTTGTCGGTTCCCTGGCCCTGGCCTTCGATGCGGTCGATCATCCACTTGAGCACGCGCATGTTCTCGCCGTAGCCCGGCCACATGAACTTGCCCTCGCGGTCCTTGCGGAACCAGTTGGTGGTGAAGATCTTGGGCAGCTTCGCGCCCGAGGCTTCC
>CAYVGD010000336.1:0-2983 GCA_964450095.1 uncultured Polaromonas sp. | reverse complement strand
ATGATGAAGAAGATGAAGGGCGGCGGCCTCATGAAGATGATGAAGCGCATGGGTGGCATGAAGGGCTTGAAGGGCATGCCCGGCATGCCCAAGTTCTGAGGCCCACCGCCACCGGTCGCCTGGGGGACGGCCACAGGCGCATGGCCCGGGCGGACTGAACGGCGCCCCTCGGCGGCCTGACTGCCGCCTACGAGGTGGCCTGCGCTCACAGGCTCCTTCGGCAATGGCCAGCGCCAGCAAGCAGCGGCGCCCGCATCCAGCGGCCCTCGCGATGAGCAGCCCCCGCAAGCAGCAGCCAGCGCGAAGCCCGGACCCTGCAACGCGCACCCCTTGCAACGCGCAGCTCTTGCAATGAGCAGTTCTTGCAACGCGCAGCCTCCCTGCAGTCCACGCGCCCAAAGGGCGGTACGTTCAAAGGGCAGCGCCCGTGACGACTCATGCCCGTGGTGCCCAACACCCTCGGCGGCAGGCCCGTTCCCGAGGCCACAGACCGGTTCCAGCTGCAGCCCGGGGCCATGGGTGTGGCCTTCACCTCGCATCTTCGCGCCGGCCCAGTGCCCCTTCAAGCCAGGCCCAGCCGCGGCCTGGCCGCCTGCCAGGCCTGCGCCAGCACCGGTGGCGTGCGCATCTCTTCCGGAATGAGCAGGCAGCCCTGCGCCCTGAGCGCGGCACCCAGCCGCACCCGGCTTGTGAGCACGGCCACGGGGGCCGCGGCCAGAAGCGGCAGCACCACCGGCGCCAGCCAGGGCAGCAACTGCGGGTCCACCCAGGCCGCCAGCAGGCCCAGCACACCTGCCAGCGCCGAGGCGCGGCCCAGCCGGCCGAAGGCGGTGCGCCAGTCCAGGCTGTGTGCCTGGCGCGGCGGTGAGGTCCACTCGAGCTTGAGCCCGGTGAGCGCCGAGCCCACGAAGATCGAATGCGCCGCCATGCGCACTGGCGCCTGCAGCAGCGCCACGCCGGTTTCCACCACCGCGCTGGCCGCCAGCTGCGCCCAGCCGCCGAACTGCGACGCCTCGCCACGCAGCAGCACCGCGGCCAGGCCGAGCGCGCGCGGCAGCAGCAGCATGCTCAGCGTCCACAGCCACAGGCCGCCCAGCGATGCCGCCGGCGCGGCCGCGCCCGGCTGCGCCAGCCACAGCACCGAGCCCAGCGCCATGAAGGCCAGCCACAGCGGCGCCGACAGGTAGGCCATGGCACCGGTGCCCAGCATGCAGCGGTGCACCGCCCGCAGCCCCGGCTCGGCAATCAGCTGCAGGTTCTGCAGGTTCCCCTGGCACCAGCGCCGGTCGCGCCCGAGCTCGGCCAGCAGGTCGGGCGGCGACTGCTCGTAGCTGCCCGACAGGTCGGCCACCAGCCAGACCTCCCAGCCGGCCCGGCGCATGAGTGCAGCCTCCACGAAGTCGTGCGAGAGGATGCTGCCGGCCAGGCCGCCCCGGCCCGCAATGCGCGCGAGCGCACAGTGCCGCATGAAGGGCGCCACGCGCACGATGGCGTTGTGGCCCCAGTAGTGCGACTCGCCCATCTGCCAGTACTGCATGCCCAGGGTGAACAGCCGCCCGGTCACGCGCGAGGCGAACTGCTGCGCCCGTGCGTGCAGCGTTGCATGGCCCAGCGCCTGGGTGGCGCTTTGCACGATGCCCGCGCGCGGATGCGCCTCCATCAGGCGCACCATGTCCACCAGGCACTGCCCGCTCATGACGCTGTCGGCGTCCAGCACCACCATGTAGCGGTAGAGCCGGCCCCAGCGCCTGCAAAAATCTGCCACGTTGCCCGCCTTCTTGCCGCTGCGGCGCCGGCGCACGCGCAGGTACACCTCCACCGGCACCTGCTGCTCGGCCAGATCGGCGCGCAGCTGCTCCCAGGCCCGGCGTTCGGCGCGCAGCACCGCCGGATCGCTGCTGTCGGAGAGCACGAACACATCGAACTGCCGGCCCCAGCCGGTGGCCGCCAGGGACAGGCAGGTGGCCTGGAGCCCGGCGAACACCAGCGGCACGTCCTCATGGCAGATGGGCATGACCACGGCCGTGCGCACGCCCGCCTCCAGGGGCCTGCCGCGCACGCTGCGCGCCGACAGCGCATGCCGGTCGCCGGCCAGCGCCACGCCAAAACCCATCACTGCCGTGAGAAAGCCGCTGCTGACCCAGGCCGACAGGCAGGCGAACAGCAGCAGCTGCAGGGACTGCAGGACCTGCAGCGATGGCGTGGCGGGCGGAGCCAGCTGCTGGGCAAAAAGCGCCGTGGCCCAGGCCGTGGCCAGCAGCGTGGCTGCCACCAGCGCCGCCCGGCGCCTGCGAGCGGCGGCATGCCACGCAGCAGGTGCGTGCGCTGGGTCCGGTGCCGCGCCTGCCGCTGCGCCCGGCAACGCCTGGGCAGACTGCCGGGAGGCCTCGGGTGCGTCAGGGGGTGGGTTGGAAGGTGTGCTGGAAGAGGCTGCAGAACGTGCAGCGGCAGGTGCGGGAGCAGGTGTATGTGCAGCCGCAGCCGCAGCCGCAGGTGCAGCCGCAGCCGCAGCCGCAGCCGCAGCCGCAGCCGCAGCCGCAGGTGCAGGTGCAGGTGCAGCGTTATCCACGCCCTCGGCCGCGGCACCTCTTGCCCTGGCTGCGCTGCCGGGCCGGGCGTGCCTGAACCCGAGCCACAGCGCCAGGCTCTGGCGCAGCCCGACCCAGGGCTGCGCGGGCATGGAGCCGCGCAGCAGGGGCGGCGCCGTGACGGCGTTGGGATGGCGCTCCTGCCGAAGCGGCGAGCGGCCCAGGGGCGCGCGTTGCGCGGCCTCTACGATCAGGGTGTGATGGCTGTGGTCCATGTTTCGGTCAGGGTGTGGCCGGCATGCCGTAAAAAGGCACGCAGCTCAATGGGTGAAGGGGGGCCGGCTGCTTCCAGCCGCTCCAGGCGAAGCACCATGCGCCAGGTGCCCTCGGCCGGATGCCGCCAGGCCAGGCTTTCGAGGATGCGCACCGGCCCGCTGCCGCTGGCCACCGCCTCG
>CAYVGD010000335.1:0-2986 GCA_964450095.1 uncultured Polaromonas sp. | reverse complement strand
CCCGCTGGGGACGGTGCTGTTTCCCGGCGGCCTGTTGCCGCTGCGCATCTTCGAGGTGCGCTACCTCGACATGATCGGCCGCTGCCACAAGGCGGGCACGCCCTTTGGCGTCGTGAGCCTGGTGCGCGGCGCGGAGGTGCGCAGCGCCTCCGAGGACGACGCCCCCGGCGAATCCTTCAGCGAGGTGGGCACGCTGGCGCGCATCACCGAATTTTCTTCGCCGCAGGCCGGGCTGATGCTGATCCGCTGTGAAGGCGCTGAACGCTTTCGGGTGCGCAGCAGCCAGAAGCTCAAGCATGGCCTGTGGGTGGCCGATGCAGAACTGCTGCCCAGCGACGGCACGGTGGACATCCCCCAGGACCTGCAGCCCGTGGTCGATGGCCTGAGGAAACTGATCCAGCAGCTGCAGGACCAGCAGGTGCCGGCCGACCAGATGCCCATGCTCAAGCCCTACCGCTTCGACGACTGCGCCTGGGTGGCCAACCGCTGGTGCGAGCTGCTGCCGATCCCGGTGGGCATGCGCCAGCAGCTGATGGCGCTGGACAACCCGCTGGTGCGGCTGGAACTGGTGGGCGACCTGCTCGAGCGCAGCGGCTGGTCGGCCTGAACGCGGCCGCAGCGAGGGCCCTCACCGCTGGGCTTGCGCCTTAAAATCGCAGGTTTTTTGCCCCACCGCGGCCTGTGGCCCGGCCTGCCATGTCCACCACCGAACATCCCTCCGCCGCCTTCGACGACAACCAGCTCATGGCCGAGCGCCGTGAGAAGCTGCAAGTGCTGCGCCAGCGCGGCATCGCCTTCCCGAACGACGTCAAGCCCGAGCACAGCGCCGCGGAACTGTTCGGGAAATACGACCACCTGGACAAGGAAGCGCTGGACCCGCAGGGCATCCCCGTGAGCGTGGCCGGCCGCATGATGCTCAAGCGCGTGATGGGCAAGGCCAGCTTTGCGACGCTGCAGGATTCCTCCTTCGGCCCCTCGGGCGGCCGCATCCAGGTCTACATCACCAACGACGGCGTGGGTGAAGAGCTGCACTCGGCGTTCAAGCACTGGGACCTGGGCGACATCGTGGCCGCCAGCGGTACGCTGTTCAAGACCAAGACCGGCGAGTTGTCGATCCACGCCAAGAGCCTGCGCATGGTGACCAAGAGCCTGCGCCCCCTGCCCGACAAGTTCCACGGCGTGGCTGACCAGGAAGTAAAGTACCGCCAGCGCTACGTGGACCTCATCACCGACGAGGGCGCACGCAAGCGGTTTGTCGCGCGCAGCAAGGCCGTGAGCGGCATCCGCGAGTTCATGGTGGCGCACGGCTTCATGGAGGTGGAGACCCCCATGCTGCACCCCATTCCGGGGGGTGCCAACGCCAAGCCCTTCATCACGCACCACAACGCGCTGGACCAGGAGATGTTCCTGCGCATCGCGCCCGAGCTCTACCTCAAGCGCCTGATCGTGGGCGGCTTCGAGAAGGTGTTCGAGATCAACCGCAGCTACCGCAACGAGGGCATCAGCGTTCGCCACAACCCCGAGTTCACCATGATGGAGTTCTACGCGGCCTGGTGGAACTACCGCGACCTGATGGACTACACCGAGCAGCTCATCCGCGACGCCGCACAGAAAGCCTGCGGCAGCCTGCAGCTGAGCTATGCCGGCAAGCCGGTGGACCTGTCGCAACCCTTCGAGCGGCTGACCATCCGGGAGGCCATCGTCAAGCACACCGAGGCTGGCGCGAACGTCGACGATGCGGCCTGGCTGGTCAACGCGCTGAAAAAGCTGGGCCTGTCGGAAGACAAAGACCGCCTCTCGGCCCGATCGCTCGCGAGCCTGCAGGTGATGTACTTCGAGGAAACGGTGGAGGAAAAGCTCTGGCAGCCGACCTTCATCATGGAGCACCCCACCGAGATTTCGCCGCTGGCCCGCGCCAACGACCAGCGGCCGGAGGTGACCGAGCGGTTCGAGCTTTACATCACGGGCCGGGAGTTCGGCAACGGCTTTTCCGAGCTCAACGACGCCGAGGAGCAATCGGCGCGCTTTTTGGCGCAAGTGCAGGCCAAGGACGCGGGCGATGACGAGGCCATGTTCTATGACGCGGACTTCGTGCGCGCACTCGAATACGGCATGCCCCCCACGGGCGGCTGCGGCATTGGCATCGACCGGCTGATGATGCTGCTGACCGACAGCGCCAGCATCCGCGACGTGATCCTGTTCCCGGCCCTGCGCCGCGAGGCTTGAGCGCAGCCCTCGCGCCGGCTGGCCTGAAGTACCTCCAGGCCTACCCGCCGGGCCTGCAGGCGCAGGTGCGGGGCCTGCTCGACCGGGGCGAGTTGGGCACGCTGCTCCAGCGCAGGTACCCCAGCGTGCATGGGGTGCGCACCGACAAGGCGCTGTACGACTACGTCGTGGAGCTCAAGAACAGCTGCATGCGCAACGCGCCGCCGCTCTCACATGTGAGCTTTGACAGCAAGCTCAAGGTGATTGCGCACGCCCTGGGCACGCACACCACAGTGTCACGGGTGCAGGGCGGCAAGCTCAAGTCCAAGCGGGAAATTCGCATCGCCAGCCTGTTCAAGGAAGGTCCACCGGAGTTCCTGAAGATGATCGTGGTGCACGAGCTGGCCCACATCAAGGTGCGGGACCATGACAAGGCTTTCTACCAGCTGTGCACCCACATGGAGCCGGCCTACCACCAGCATGAGCTGGACCTGCGGCTCTACCTCACGCACCTGGATGTGGTGGGCCCGCTGGACTGGGGGGGTTGAGGCGTTCACTGCTCTGGGTGGGCGGTGGTCGGGGTACCGAGGGGGCCGTTGGTCGGGGGCCCTGGAGAAGACGGCGCACGATGGACGCTGCAGCGCCTGGCGAAGCCGGGCCGGTTGGCGGGGCAGCGCTCGGCGAGGACGGGTCACGGATGGCGTGGCAGCGCTCGGGATGGGGTTGTCCGCCTCATGCTGGGGTGCCAGAAATCGGCGGCCAACCCCATCCCGAGCGCTGC
>CAYVGD010000334.1:0-3015 GCA_964450095.1 uncultured Polaromonas sp. | reverse complement strand
GGCTCACCCCCCGCTCCGAAGGCGGCCCCACCGAGAACGACCCCAGCCCCAACGCCAGCGAACGCTCCGACCCCGCGAACATGACAGAGGAAGAGCGCAAGAAAGTCGCCGAGCAGCAGGACAAGGCCAACTTTGAGAAGCTGGAAAAAGAAATCCGCGAAAAGCTCGACCAGAATCCGCGGCTGCAAAACCTGAAGGAGCAGGTGAAGTTCACCCGCGAGAAAGAGGGCCTGCGCATCGACATCATCGACAAGGCCGACTTCGCCATGTTCGGCATGGGCGGCACCCAGATGATGCCGCGCGCCCAGCAACTGGTGGACGAGGTGGCCAAGTCGCTGGCCGGCACACCCAACAAGCTGGCCGTGCGCGGCCACACCGACGCCGTGCCCTTTGCCAACCCGGACGGCCGCAACAACTGGTCGCTGTCGGCCGAGCGGGCCGAGGCCACGCGCGCGCAGATGGAAAAGCGCGGCATCGACGGCAGCCGATTCGCGCGCATCGAGGGCGTGGCCGACACGGTGCCCTACAACCCCAACGACCCCAAGGATCCGCGCAACCGGCGCATGAGCGTGACGATCCTCCACCGGGACTGAGGGCACGTGTTGACGCGCCTGCCCGCACACCGACCTGCGCGCCACTGACCGATGCAGGACACCGCCCCCTTCCCCACGGCAGACACCGGTGCCGGCGCCGCCCACTACGGCGCGGCACTGGCCGACAAGAGCCGGCTGCTGCTGGTGTGCTGCCAGAGCGAGGCGCTGCTGGAGCAGCGGGGCCGGGAACTCATGGCCTGGTTTCGCCAGGCCCGACCTGCCTTGCGCCTGGAGCCGCTGGCCAGCCTTGAGGGCGAGTTGGTCATACAGCGCTTCAACGACCTGCTGGCCGAGTTCAGCATCGCGTCGGCGGTGCGGCACGAGGAAGCCGGCGCGACCGAACGCATCTGGATACTGCACGACAGCGAAAAGCTCCAGGAGCAGGACCTGCGGCTGCTGGCCAAGCTCCAGCAGCAGTTCCCCCGCGTGCGCCTGAGCGCCGTGGTGCTGAGCGCGCAGCCCGAGCGGTTTGCTGCTTTGCTGGCCGCCCAGGACCGGGGCGTGCTGGTGTGGCCCGAGCCCCCGCGCGCTGGCGGCGCACCGGCCAGCACGGCACAGGAGGCGCACCGGGTCGAACCGTCCATGGGCGCAGCGGTCGGTGCCGCAGCGGCCGCCCGATCCGCTCCTGCCGATGCCGCAGCCCGCGCGGCCAGCCCCTGGCCCGCGACCATGCCCGGCCACCGCGCCGCACGCAAGACTGCAGCGCCCGGCAAGCGCAGCCGCGCGGCGCGCATCCTGATGGGTGCCGTGCTGGGCTTTGCCACCAGCACCACGCTGGCGGTCGGGGGATGGCTCTGGCTGCACAGCCAGGGACAACTCGAGGGCCTGCAGGCCAGGCTGGGGTTGCAGCCCAAGGCGAAAGCGACGCAAACCCAGCCCGCCGGTCCGGCCCAGCCGGACCCAGGCAGCGCGGCCCCGGCTGCAGAGGTCGTGGCCAGTGCCGAGGTGTCTGCGACCAGCACACCAGCAGGCACCGAACCCCCCAGGGGTTCGGCAGCCGGCACTGGGCCTGCCGCCACGGCCACCGCTGGCTCGGCGTCACAGGCACGTGCGGAGCCTGCCGGCAAGCCGGGAACGGACACCCCTGCGCCCTCAGTCGTGGCGCCTGAGGCCGTTCAGCGCAGCGCAAGCGAACCGCTGCCTTCGGACGGACGTGCGGCTGGCGCCGCCGACCCACGCACCCTGAAAGCCCCGCCCGCCATCGTGGTGCAGGGCCAGCGCTGGGCCACCAAGCTTCCGGGGGACAACCATTTGGTGGTTCACGGCCAGTTCGACAGCGCATCCCTGGCCGCGGCTTTCATGCAAAAACACAGCTACCTGGCCAACGCCCGGGTGCTGCCCGCCGGGCGCGATGCCCAGGGGCCGGTGCTCGTGGTGACAGGCCCCTTCCAAAGCGAATCGCGGGCGCAGGGCTACATTCAGCGCCTGGACATCGAAGGCGCCAGCCCGATGAAACTGCAGGATTGGAACGGAGCGCGGCCCTGACAGGGCTCCGTGCGCGGCTGATTCAGGGGTGAGGGGCCGCTCCGGCGGGCCGCCTTGAGCGGCTTCTGGGGCAGCAGAAATCTGCCTCGCCGGCGCAGCTTGAACCGATGCGGCCCAGATCCAGGGCCTGGGCTGCCATTCACGCTGACCGGCGCCGCACTGCCGGGCGCGCGTTAAAAACGCCAGCCGTAAGACACAACCACCTGCCCACCGGTTCGGCGCACCATCCAGCCGCCGTGCGTGCGCCAGCCCGTGTAGGCACTGGCCACGCTCCACAGCAGGTCGCGCCCGCTGCCCTGCGCAAAGAGGCCAGGACGCTCTCCTGGCCCCCCGAAGCTGTGAACGGCCAAGCTGGGACTCCACCCGCCATCCAGCCGGTCCACAGGCCCCACCAGACTGCCGGCCAGCCAGGGGGAAAAGCGCTGCGTTGGGGGCAACTCATGCCCGAGGCTGCTGCCTGCGGGGCTTGCCTGGGCCGCTCCACCGAGAAAGCAGAAGGTGGCCATCGCGATGCACAGGCGGGCCGTCCACCCCGCACCATCCGGTTGCCTCGCTGCCCTGTCCATCACCGCACCTCCTGCGCTGTCTGCCGGCCATCGTGTGCGCCGCACCACACCCGACCGTCAGTGCCTGGCTCCGGCTCCTGTCGGTGCGGACAAGATTCGTGCGGGTGACAGCCACTGCCTCAAACGTCGGCGACCGCCCCGGGGCCCTGCCCGCAGGGTCCGAGAGCAAGCTTTGACCTGAAAGGTGGCGTGCCAAAGACGAGACCCGCCGCGTGTTCCTGTCGCCCCTCTCGAAGGCGAAAAAACCTGTGAAGTGATGCAAGGCGGCTTGAAGCCAAGACATAGCCGAAGATTTCAATGCCAAAATGGCAATCTTCATGCATGAGCAAACCAATCCAACCCTTCGCGGCCTGATCGTGGCAACGGTCATG
>CAYVGD010000333.1:0-3027 GCA_964450095.1 uncultured Polaromonas sp. | reverse complement strand
GCCCCAGCCGCAAGCCCGCCAGGCGCTGGGCTGGCTGCTGCGCGCCTGGGACCGGCTGGCCATCTACCTGCCGCTGGTGCTCATGGCGCTGCTGGCGCTGTTCACGTACTGGATGGTGCAGATCACGCCGCGCCTGGTGGAGCCAGCGCCTGAGCGGCCCAAGCTGCACGAGGTCGATTTCTTCATGCGCGGCGCGCTCATGAAGACCTACGACGAGGGCGGCCGGCTTCGCGGACAGCTGGCCGGCACCGAGATGCGGCATTACGAGGACAACGCCACCATCGAGATCGACCAGCCCCGCTGGACCGGCATCTCGCCCGACGGGCGGCGCAGCCACGCCAGCGCCCAGCGCGCCCTGAGCAAGGACGACAGCTCCGAACTGCAACTCTACGGCCAAGCGCGTGTCCGGCGCGAAGCCTTCACCCCCCCTGGCGGTGCGCCCCTGCCGCAGCAGGTGTACGAGGGTGAGTTCCTGCACATCTTCGCCGACGACGACCGCGTGCAGTCGCACCTGCCCGTGCGCCTGACCAGCGGCTCGCACGAGTTCACCGGGGAGCGCTTCCGTTACGACAACCTCGGCCGGGTCGCGGAACTGGAAGGCCGGGTGCGCGCCCGGCTGGCACCCAAGGACACTTCAGCAGCTCGTTGAAGTTCAGGGCGCTCGAGCGCTCGGTCTGGCCTCTGTGGGCGGCTCTGAGTTGCTGTGGTCGTGGACTGGCAAGCAGTGCAGCGTCCCAGCGGTGCCGCGTTGTAGCGACGCTGAGGCATGCTTTCCCAACGACCCGCCGGCCGCAAGACGGCAGGGCGCGTCGGCTTCCACCTGAGCCGGTTGCGCCGGCGCGCTTCATGCAGATGCACATCCCGAGCCGGGGGGCTCAGGTGCCGCAGGCGGGGCCGCCCATGGGGTGAGCGCCAGCACTTGGGCGTCACCCGACAGGCACCATGGAACCCGCTATAGGGGGGTGCGTTTACCCTCCGCTGCCGGTGCAGCCTTTGACGAGCGGCACCCGCTGGCAAAAAAGAAAAAGCGTCGGAAAAATCGCCGAAAAAGAAAAAGCCCCGGGGCTTCACACCTCGGGGCCTTTGTGCAGGCCCTAGCGGGCCAGGCTTGGATCAGTAGCCGCCGCGGCCGCCGCCACCGCCGCCACGACCGCCGCCACCGTAGGGGCTGCGGAAGCCGCCGTCGCTGCCGCCGCCGCCGCCGAAGCCACCGGAGCGGCCACCGCCGCCACCGCCGTAGCCGCCACCACCGCCGCCGCCACCGAAGCCGCCGCTGCGAGGAGGACGTGCCTCCATCGGACGGGCTTCGTTGACCACCACGCTGCGACCGCCCATGGACTGGCCGTTCATGCCGTTGATGGCGGCTTGCGCCTCAGCGTCGCTGCCCATTTCCACGAAACCAAAGCCCTTGGAACGACCAGTGTCGCGCTCCATCATGACTTTGGCGCTGGTCACTGCGCCGAACTGGGAAAAGGACTGCTGCAGATCTTCATCGCGCACCGAGTACGGCAGGTTGCCGACGTAAAGCTTGTTGCCCATCTAGGGACTCCTCAAAAACACGGAAAAAAGCGATGGAGTCCCGAAAGCACGACGCGCGAAACTGTCCAATCACCCTGACTTGCATGGTTGTTGACAACCACACCCAAGAGATTATGCGCCAGATCGGTTAATTGCACGTCAACAAAGTAACTGGTGGTTACCCGCCTGAGCCGAAACTTCCGCGCCATCGAAGGGCTGAAGAATCGAAAGCATGCAGCGCATTCGGCGCATGATGAAAATCATCAATCAAAACAAGCACTTGCAAGGCAGTCGTGCAAGCCGTGCCGATTTCATAAACCCCTGGGCTGAACACGGGTTGTGGTTTTTAGCGGAAAAATCCCGAGCGAATCAGCCCGGCAATATTCCACTTCTGGAGAGTTTCAAGCCTGCGCGTCTGCCACCTCGGTCCTGAAAAGCGCCTCTGTCTGACACTTTGCATCGTCCTGATCCGACGCCGCAGCCAACCCGTGCCGCAGCGGGTGGCTGCGGCTGCGCCTTGGCTCACCAGTTGACTTCGCGTTCCGGGGTGGCGCCGATGCGGTGGATGCTCAGGTCCGCGCCCTCGAATTCCTCCTCCTGCGACATCCTCAGGCCGACCACCGCCTTGATGCTGCCGTACACCACCCAGCCGCCCAATCCCGCCCAGGCCACGCCCAGGGCCGTGCCGATCAGCTGGGCCGAGAGGTTCACACCGCCCAGGCCGCCCAGCGCCTGCGTGCCGAAAATGCCGCAGGCGATGCCGCCCCAGGCGCCGCACAGGCCGTGCAGCGGCCACACGCCCAGCACGTCGTCGATCTTCCAGCGGTTCTGCGTGAGCGTGAACATCACCACGAAGATGGCGCCGGCGATGCCACCTGTGACCAGTGCGCCCAGCGGGTGCATCAGGTCCGAGCCCGCGCACACGGCCACCAGCCCGGCCAGCGGGCCGTTGTGCACGAAGCCGGGGTCGTTCCGGCCCATGACCAGGGCCACCAGCGTACCGCCCACCATGGCCATGAGCGAGTTGACCGCCACCAGACCCGAGATCTTGTCGATGGTCTGGGCGCTCATCACATTGAAGCCGAACCAGCCCACGGTGAGGATCCAGGCGCCCAGCGCCAGGAATGGAATGTTCGACGGTGGGTGGGCCGACACCGCGCCGTCCTTGCGGTAGCGGTTGCTGCGCGCGCCCAGCAGCAGCACCGCCGGCAGCGCCAGCCAGCCGCCCACGGCGTGCACCACCACCGAGCCGGCGAAGTCATGGAACTCGTCGCCCGTGGCGGCCTTGATCCAGGGCTGCACGCCCAAGCGCTGGTTCCACACGATGCCTTCGAAGAAGGGGTAGACCACGCCCACGATCACCGCCGTGGCCAGCAGCTGCGGGTAAAAGCGCGAGCGCTCGGCGATGCCGCCCGAGATGATGGCCGGTATGGCCGCGGCGAACGTGAGCAGGAAGAAGAACTTCACCAGCTCATAGCCGTTCTTGGCCGCCAGCTGCTCCGCGCCCAC
>CAYVGD010000332.1:0-3031 GCA_964450095.1 uncultured Polaromonas sp. | reverse complement strand
GGGCTGTGCGGGTCTTCGGCCTGCTCGCACTTGGCGTGGTGCTTGCGGTGCACGGCCGCCCATTCCTTGGTGACCTGACCAGTGGTCAACCACAGCCAGAAGCGGAAGAAATGTGACGGGATCGGGTGCAGGTCGAGGGACCGGTGCGCCTGATGGCGGTGCAGGAAGATGGTGACGCTGGCCATGGTCACGTGGGTCAGGGCCAGGGTGAACAGAACAATTTGCCACCAGGCGAGGTCCCAGAGGCCATGGGCCAGCCACTCCAGGGCGGCATCAAAGAAGATCATCAATCGGTCCTTCAGGCGCTGGCCGGACACCGGTGTGCCGCATCCCAGAGCAAGCGCGATTGTAGGCGCCGGCCCTCAAAAGACCAAGTGCCGCCCTCAATGCCCTGGCATTGCCCAGAGGGCGAAAGCACTGGAGATCAGCGAATTTGTCGTCAATTGGCCGCTTTTCCCGGCGCTCAGGCCCGTTCCCAGGCCATTGCAAAGAACCCGTCCGTGCCATGGCGGTGCGGCCAGAGGCGCAGGGCATCGCCCGAGCACAGCTGGGCAGCCTGCTCCACACCCAGCGATTGGAGCAGCCCAGCCGCAGGCAAGGCACGGAAACCCGGCTGAGCCTGGGCAAAGGCCTGGGCGACAGCCTCGTTCTCGGCCTCGAGCACGCTGCAGGTGGCATACACCAGCCGCCCGCCGGGCTTGAGCAGCCGAGCCGCGCTTTGCAGGATGGCCAGTTGCTTGGCCGCCATCTCCTCGATGGCCTTGGGGCTCTGCCGCCACTTCAGGTCGGGGTTGCGCCTGAGCGTGCCCAGCCCCGAGCAGGGCGCATCGACCAGCACCCGGTCGATCTTGCCGGCCAGGCGCTTGATGCGGTCGTCCCGCTCATGGGCGATGGCCACCGGATGCACATTCGACAGGCCGCTGCGCGCCAAGCGCGGCTTGAGCGCGTCGAGCCGGTGGGCCGACACGTCAAAGGCGTACAGCCGGCCGGTGTTGCGCATGGTCGCGCCAACGGCCAGGGTCTTGCCACCGGCCCCGGCGCAAAAGTCCACCACCATCTCGCCGCGCTTGGCATCGAGCAGCAGGGCGAGCAATTGCGAGCCTTCGTCTTGCACCTCGATCGCGCCTTGCACGAAGAGGTCGAGCTTGGTCAGCAGCGGCTTGTCCTTGAGCCGCAGGCCCCAGGGCGAGTGCGGCGTGGGTTGGCTGGCGATACCGAGCTTGGCCAGTTGCTGCCCCACCTCGCTGCGCTTGGCCTTCAGGGCATTGACCCGCAGGTCCAGGCCAGCAGGCTCGTTGAGGCTTGCGGCCAGGGCGTCGAATTCGGCACCCAGCTGCGCCTTGAGCGGGTCGACCAGCCACTGCGGCAGGTTGTGCCGGTGCAAGTCCATGAGCTCACCGGGCTGCACCTTGTCGCAACGCTGCAGCCATTCCTTTTCATAGGGCGTGAGCGCACTGAAAAGGAAATCGCGCTCGGCCGCGAACCCCAGGATGGCCAGGCGCCGCTCCATGGGGCCGGTGCCGCTTTGGGCCAGGTAAGCGTAGAGGATCTTTTTGCGAAGCACCGCATAGGCGGTTTCGGCAAGCGTGGCGCGCTCGCGCGTGCCGAGGCGGTGCTCACGGAAGTAGCGGGAGACGACGGCGTCGGCGGGGTGATCGAAACGAAGGACGAGCTTGAGCAGGTCGGCTGCGCTGTCCAGAAGGGCCTTAGGATGCATGCCCGCATTGTCCCATCCGCGGCCAGTCCGCCCGTTCCCATGTCTGACCACGACCTGCCGCCCCTGATTGAAACCCCACCGGGCCTGTACCTGCACTACAAGGGCCTGCCCTACCAGGTGCTCGGAACCGTGCGGCACAGCGAAACGCTGGAGCCCATGACGCTGTACCGCGCCCTCTACGGCCAGCGGGGGCTGTGGGTGCGCCCGGCGGCGATGTTCCTTGAGGAAGTCGATGTGGACGGGGTGCGCCAGCCTCGCTTTGCCTGGCAAGGCCCCGCCGATCCGAGCCAGTAGTCGCCCGCCCCATTGCGCGACGGGTGCAGATCAAGGGCCGACGCTGCAGTGCCGGGCAACAGCGGCCCTGATGCTGGTGCGAGTCGGCCGCGGCCCCTGGGCCAAAGTGGCAAGGGCTGAGAGCCCCCGATGAACCAGCGGTTGCGGCAGCGTGTGTTGGAGCAAACACATCCGCCTGGGTGGCGGCGTGCGGTTGCCGTCCAGGCGCATGGGCTCGGACTTTGGCGGCAGCATGCGGCTGCAGGGACCTGCTCTTGCCGGCTGAGACGGCGGCGTAAGAAGCGGTGACTCATGCTCGCGGGCCGTTGCGGCAACTGGGATTTGCACTTACCGGCTCTGGCGGCAACAGAAAAGGGATTTGCACCCCTTGGTTCTGGCGGCAGCGTGCGGGGCATGGCCCCCGGCCTCATGCAGGGGTACCAGAAATCTGCAGGGGGCCATGCCCCGCACGCTGGTTCCAAGGACGGTGGTCCGCGGAGGAAAAGGCTGCGCGCCTCGAGGCTGGGGGAGGTGAGGCGCCCAAGAAGGTTGCCAGAGCGCTGGGCAGCGGGATGGGGGGTCCGGCCGGCGATTTCCGCGCACCCCCTGCAGCCTGAGCCGGCCGGGCACACCCGAGGCCTGCCACCTCGACCTCCGCACACGTCGGCGGCTCTGGGGCCATGGGCGCCATGAGAGCTCGAGCTCCAAAACCCAGCCCCCAGACACACCCGGTCCCCGATAATGGCCGGTTATGTCTGAAGAAATCGCCAGCCAGGTCCAGCGCCGCCGCACCTTCGCCATCATCTCCCACCCCGACGCCGGCAAGACCACGCTGACCGAGAAGCTGCTGCTGTTCTCCGGCGCCATCAACATCGCCGGCTCGGTCAAGGCCCGCAAGGCCTCGCGCCATGCCACCTCCGACTGGATGGAGATCGAGAAGCAGCGCGGCATCTCGGTGGCCTCGTCGGTGATGCAGATGCTGTATCGCGACCACGTCATCAACCTGCTGGACACCCCCGGCCACAAGGACTTCTCCGAGGA
>CAYVGD010000331.1:0-3035 GCA_964450095.1 uncultured Polaromonas sp. | reverse complement strand
GAGCGAGGCGTCAAACTCGGTGGTCGCCATCTCAGCCAGCGCGCCCCAGCCGCAGCCGATTTCCAGCATGCGGTCGCCGGGCTGCACGCCGGCCATGCGCAGCGCGCGGCGCACCTTGGCATGCTGGGCGTCGCGCATGGACGTCTCGGGCGTCTCGAAGATCGCCGAGGAATAGTTCATCGTGCCGTCCAGCCACAGCTCATAAAAAGCGTTGCCCAGGTCGTAGTGGGCGTGGATGTTCTTCTGGCTGCCGCCCTTGGTGTTGCGGTTGAGCAGGTGGCGGACGCGGTAGGCCAGGCGCCCCAGCCAGGTGCCGTAGATGACGTCCTCGACCTCGCGGCGGTTGATGAGGAACACGCGCAGCAGGTCCACGAGGTGCGGCGTGCTCCAGTCGCCAGCGATGTAGCCCTCCGCGAAGCCGATGTCGCCGGACTTCAGGGTGGCAGCGCACACGTTCCAGTTGTGCAGCCGCAGGGTGGCCGCCAGTCCGTGGTCCGCGCCGAAGCGCTGCACCGAGCCGTCGGGCAGCTGGACGGTGAGTTGGCCATGCCGCATGCGCTTGAGCATCTGCAGCACGCTGCGTGCAGCGGCGGGCGCGCCGGCCGGCAGGGTCAGCGCCGCCTCGACGGCAGAGGTGGTTTCGGTGGCAGTGTTCATCGTGTCACGAACTGTTCAGGAGGCTTAGGCTTGGAGAAGAAAGGCACGCGCTTGAGCCAGAGGCGCAGCGCGTGCCAGTGGATGCGGCCCATCACGGCCAGGGTCATGGCCGGGTAGCCCAGGACCGCGCGGCGCAGGCTGGCCGGCGTGACCGGCTCGAGCGCGCCGGAGACGCTGGTGTGGAGCAGGGGGCCGAGGTCGTCGTCGTAGTCGATGCGGGCCACGGTGCGGGGCATGCCCTCGCGCTCGCCGAACATGAAGCGAAAGCGGTAGGCGCCCTCGACCCGGCAAAACGGCGAGACGTGGAACACCTTGCGCGCGTGCAGTTCCTGGCCGTAGCGGGGGGCGTCGAGCAGGTAGCAGTGGCGCTCGCCGAAGGTGTTGTTGACCTCCACCACGATGGCGCGCAGGTTGCCGGCCTCGTCGTGGGCATACCAGAAGCTCACCGGCTTGAAGGTGTAGCCCAGCACCCGCGGGTAGGTGTGAAGCCAGACCTCGCCCGCGGCGGCAATGCCTTCGCTGGCCAGAAGTTCTTCGAGCCAGGCAAGGCTGTCTTCGCGGCCGTCGCCGTGGTCGCGGTCGAAAAAACTCAAGCCGCTGCGGCGATTGCGCGCGAGAAAACCGCTGCCGCCGGCACGCATCTGGCGCATGGGCAGCAACAGGAAATGGGTGGGATACGAAAAAACATGGCCGGCCGGACGCAGCCTCTGGTGGCGCACCTGGCCGAAGCCGATCAGGGGCTGCGCCTGGGAGGGGGCTTGTGGCCGAGCGCTCATGTGACCGCCCCGGCCGGCGCGGCGGGCGCAGGCTGGGCGGGCTGGGCAGCGGTGGTCCAGTCGGCCAGCAACTGTCGGGCGGCCTGCATGCCGGACTTCAGGCCATCTTCGTGAAAGCCATAGCCCGCCCAGGCACCGCAGAAATAGCTGTGCATGCCGCCCTGCAGTTCGGGCAGGCGCTGCTGGGCGCGGATGGCGGCCTCGTCAAACACCGGGTGGGCGTACTCGTAGTCACCGATCACACGGGCCTGATCGATCGGCCGCACCGGATTGAGCGAGACGATGACCGATTGCTCAAAAGGCAGCGGTTGCAGCTTGTTGAGCAGGTAATGCAGGCACACCTGGGCAGACTCGCGACCTGCGTCGGCGGCGCGCTCGTAGTTCCAGGCTGCCCAGGCCAGGCGGCGGCGCGGCAGCACAGACTCATCCGTGTGCAGCACGGCCCGGTTGGGCTGATAGGAAATGGCGCCCAACACCTGGCGCTCAGCCTCGCTGGGCTGGCTGAGCAGGCTCAGGGATTGGTCGGAGTGACCCGCCAGGATGACCTTGTCAAAGGACTCGGTCACGGGCTGGCCGTCCCGGCGGCTGGTCACGCGCACGCCGTGCGCCTCGCGCTCGACCAGCAGCACCGGGGAGTTCAGGCGCTTGTCCTCTACGCCGGCGGTGATCTTGTGCACGTAATCGCGCGCACCGCCCACCACCGTCCACCACTGGGGGCGGTCGGCCACCTGCAGCAGGCCGTGGTTGTGGCAAAAGCGCACCATGGTGGCCACCGGGAAGGCCAGCATCTGGTCGGTCGGGCAGGACCAGATGCAGCCGAGCATGGGCAGGAAATAGCCGTCCCGGAACTCCGCCGAAAACTGGTTGACCTCCAGAAAACGGCCCAGCGGCTGCATCAGGGCCTCGTCGTTGCCGTCGGTCTCGAGCGCCAGCGCCAGGCGGGTGCTCAGGCGGTTGAAGCGCATGATGTCTGAGAGCATGCGCCAAAAGCGTGGCCGCAGCAGGTTGGCGCGCTGGGCGAAAACCGTGTTGAGGCTGGAGCCGCTCCACTCCAGGCCGGCCCGGCCACCCTGGGGCGGGGCCTGAACCGAAAACGACATGTCCGACTTGGCCGTGGGCACACCCAACTCGGTGAACAGGCGGATCAGCTGCGGGTAGGTGCGCTCGTTGAACACCAGGAAACCGGTGTCAACGCCGTGAGTCACGGGCCCCTGCGGTGTGGACAGAGTCACATCGACCGTGTGGGTGTGGCCGCCGAAGTAGTCGCCGGCCTCGAACAAGGTGATCTGGGCATGGCCGCGCAACTGGTGGGCCGCAGCCAGCCCCGACACGCCAGACCCGACGATGGCCACCCTGGGCCCCGTGGGGCCGCCAGACGAGGCGCCGGGGGCCAGGGGCAGGCCAGCGCGGGTAGAAACAAGGGCGACCATGTCAGCCGCCCGAATACAAAGTTGTTGCGGAGCGTCCCGAGGCGAAGGAGGGAGGGAGGGAGGAGGAGAGACACCCCGAGCTTGCAACCGGCGCAAGTGGCGCAGGAAGGCTCCGCAACAAAAAACCGGAATTCTCGCCAGCGGAAGATATTCCACCCGGCGCTAGGGATAT
>CAYVGD010000330.1:0-3048 GCA_964450095.1 uncultured Polaromonas sp. | reverse complement strand
AGTTCGGTGCGCAGCGGCACCTGTTCGCCATTGACCTTGGCCGCCACGGTGCGGTGGCCGATGTCGCTGTGGATCGCGTAGGCGAAGTCCACCACGGTCGCGCCGCGCGGCATGGCCATGATCTGGCTCTTGGGCGTGAACACGTACACCGCGTCAGGGAAGAGGTCGATCTTCACGTGGTCCCAGAACTCGGTTGCGTCGCGCGTCTCGTTCTGGATGTCCAAGAGCGACTGCAGCCACTGCGCGCCCAGGCGCTGCGAGGCATCGCCCTGCGGGTCGGTGGCCTTGTAGAGCCAGTGCGCTGCCACGCCCGACTCGGCCACCACGTGCATGGCTTCGGTGCGCATTTGGAATTCGATGTTGGTGCCGAAGGGCCCGATCAGCGTCGTGTGCAGCGACTGGTAGCCATTGATCTTCGGGATCGCGATGTAGTCCTTGAACCGGCCCGGCATCGGCTTGTAAAGCTGGTGCAGCACGCCCAGCGCCGTGTAGCAGGTGGTCAGGTCGCGCACGATGATGCGAAAGCCGTAGATGTCGGTCACCTGCGCGAACGACAGGTGCTTTTCGTCCATCTTGCGGTAGATGGAGTAGAGCGTTTTCTCGCGGCCATCGAGCTTGACCTCGATGCCTGCGGATGCGAAGGACGCCTCCACCTCCTGCTGAACCCGCTTGATCACGTCGCGCCTTCGGCCCCGGGCACGGGCCAGCGCCTTGGACAGGGCGCCGTAGCGCCAGGGGTGCAGGTGCCGGAAGGACAGGTCCTGCAGTTCGCGGTAGGTGCCGTTCAGGCCCAGGCGGTGCGCAATCGGCGCGTAGATGTCCAGCGTTTCGCTGGAGATGCGCGCCCACTTGGCGCGCGGTACATCGCCCAAGGTGCGCATGTTGTGCGTGCGGTCGGCCAGCTTGATCAGGATCACGCGCACATCGCGTGCCATGGCCAGCAGCATCTTGCGGAAGGACTCGGCCTGGTTTTCCTCGCGCGTGTTGAAGGCGAGCTTTTCCAGCTTGGTCAGCCCGTCCACCAGGTCGGCCACGGGCGCACCGAAGCGCTCGATCAGCTCGGGCTTGGCGATGCCGCAGTCCTCGAGCGCGTCATGCAGCAGCGCGGCCATCAGGGCCTGTGCGTCGAGCTTCCATTCGGCGCACTGCGCCGCCACGGCGATCGGGTGCGTGATGTAGGGCTCGCCACTGTTGCGCAGCTGCCCCAGGTGGGCTTCATCCGCAAAGCGGTAGGCGCGGCGGACCTGCTCGATGTCGCCGGGGCTCAGGTAGTCCAGCCGGGCCGTGAGCGCGGCGAAACTGGCCGCAGCGGCGTTGGCGGCGGCCGGGGTGGGCCGCCCGTGGCTGGTGGTCGGCAAGGCACTCATGCCTCAAATGTATCGCCTGCGTCCTGCCCCCATCAAACCGGCTGGCATGGACTGGGGCCGCCGGCCCGGCGAGCGCCATGAAAAAAGCACCGCGGCGCGGTGCTTTGCTGTGGATGCCGGCGGGCTGCCCGGTGGGTCAGATGGGGACTTTCTTGAGCATCTCCAGGCCCACCTTGCCGTCGGCGATCTCGCGCAGGGCGGTCACGCCGGGCTTGTTCTTGCTCTCGATCTTGGCCGTGTGGCCCTGGCTGAGCATGCGGGCGCGGTAGGTGGCGGCCAGGACCAGCTGGAAGCGGTTGGGGATTTTTTCCAGGCAGTCTTCAACGGTGATGCGGGCCATGGGGAACTCCAGGGGTTCAGGGGATGTTCAGTGCTTCGAAGACGGCGGCCCGGCTGCGGCGCTGGGCGGCGTACTTGAGCCGCTGGGCGTGAACAATGCTTTTCAGGTCGAAGAGCGCTCGTTCAAAGAGTTCGTTGATTATAACGAAGTCGAATTCCTTGGCCTGCGCCAGCTCGAGGGCTGCATTCTTCAGGCGCAGCTCGATCACCTCGGCGCTGTCCTCGCCCCGGCGCTGCAGCCTGGCGCGCAGTTCCTCCCAGCTGGGGGGCAGGATGAAAATCAGCACCGCGTTGGCGAACTGCCGCTTGATGTTGATCGCGCCCTGGAAATCGATCTCCAGCATCACGTCGGCGCCGGTCTTGATGCGCTCCTCGATCGCCTGCTTGGAGGTGCCGTAGCGGTGGCCGTGCACATGCGCCCATTCCACGAAGGCGTCGCGCTCGACCATCCGGTCGAACTCGTCGTTGGCCAGGAAGAAATACTCGCGGCCGTGCTTTTCCTGGCCGCGCGGCGGGCGGGTGGTGTGCGAGACCGAGGGGGCCACGCCCGAGTCGATCTCCAGCAGCGCCTTGACCAGGCTGGACTTGCCCGCCCCGCTGGGGGCGGCGACGACAAACAGGTTTCCGGGGTAGTCCATGGCGTTGCGCTCGGTCTTCATTCGATGTTCTGGACCTGCTCGCGCATCTGCTCGATGAGCACCTTCATGTCCACGGAAATGCGGGTCAGCTCCAGGGCCGCCGACTTCGAGCCCAGGGTGTTGGCCTCGCGGTGCAGCTCCTGGATGAGGAAGTCCAGCCGCTTGCCGACCTCGCCGCCTGAAGCCATCAGGCGGTCGATCTCGTCCAGGTGCGAGGCCAGGCGGGTGAGTTCCTCGGCCACGTCGATGCGGATGGCGAACGCCGTTGCCTCGGCCAGGGCGCGGTCCTGCGCGGCCTCGGGCAGGGCCCCACCCTCGGTCAGCGCCATGGCCTCGGCCCAGCGCTCCAGGAAACGGTTCTTCTGCTGCGCTACCAGTTGCGGCACCAGGGGTCGGGCCTGCTCGGCCAGGGCGCGCAGCTGGGCAGTGCGGTCGGTGAGCATCTGCGCCAGCCGCGCGCCTTCGCGCGCACGCGCCTCGCGCAGTTCCTTGAGGGCCTGGCGGGCCAGGGACATCATCACCGGTTGCAGGTCGGCCTGGGGCTGCGCCTCCTGGCCGGCCATGCGCAGCACATCGGCCACCGACAGCGGCTGGGCCTGCGGCAGCCAGGTGCGGACGGTGTCTTGGAGACCATTGAGCTTTTGCAGGAGCGAGGCCTGCGGCATGCGCAGCTCTCCCCCGGAGCGGCCCTCGATGCCTGCACG
>CAYVGD010000329.1:0-3062 GCA_964450095.1 uncultured Polaromonas sp. | reverse complement strand
CCACTACGTGATCAACGGCCGCAAGTGGTGGTCCTCGGGCGTGGGCGATCCGCGCTGCGCGATCTTCATCGTCATGGGCAAGACCGACCCCGAGGCGCCTCGCCATTCGCAGCAGTCCATGGTGCTGGTGCCCGCCAACACCCCGGGCGTGAAGATCCTGCGCCACCTGCCCATCTTCGGCTACGACGACGCACCCCATGGCCACATGGAGGTGCTGCTGGAGAACGTGCGCGTGCCGGCCTCCCACATCCTGCTGGGCGAGGGCCGCGGCTTCGAGATCGCGCAAGGCCGGCTGGGGCCGGGCCGCATCCACCACTGCATGCGCAGCATCGGCATCGCCGAGCGTGCGCTCGAACTCATGTGCCGGCGCCTCAATGAGCGCATCGCCTTCGGCAAGCCCGTGTCCTCGCAGTCGGTGTGGCATGAGCGCATTGCCGAATCGCGCTGCATGATCGAGCAGGCCCGGCTGCTCACGCTCAAGGCGGCCTACATGATGGACACCGTGGGCAACAAGGTGGCCAAGGCCGAGATCGCCATGATCAAGGTGGTGGCACCCAACATGGCGGCGAAGGTGATCGACTGGGCCATCCAGGCGCACGGTGGCGGCGGCATGAGCGACGACTTCCCGCTGGCCTATGCCTACGTGTGGCAGCGTGCGCTGCGCTTTGCCGACGGCCCGGACGAGGTGCACCGCGCCTCGCTCGCCAAGCTCGAACTCGCCCGCCACCTGCCCGCGCGCAGCGAGGCAGACAAGCCCGTCACCCGCGGGGCCTGAGCGCTCGGCGTTCTTGCAACCGCGCGGCCCTCTGGGGGAGCCGCGCGCTGCGGGGGCGCTTCCTCGCGCCTTCCAACGCCCGGGGACTGGCCTTCTACACTTTCACCATTTGGACCCGAGAGATCCCATGCTCAAGCTCTATTCCTGGGCCACGCCCAACGGACACAAGATCCACATCATGCTGGAGGAATGCGGCCTGCGCGAAGGCCGCCACTGGCAGGCGGTGCCCATCGACATCGGCCAGGGCGCGCAATTCGCCCCCGAGTTCCTGGAGATCAGCCCGAACAACAAGATCCCGGCCCTGGTGGACCCCAACGGCCCGGATGGCAAGCCGATGGCGCTCTTCGAGTCGGGCGCCATCCTGGTCTACCTCGCGGGCAAGTACGGCAAGTTCCTGCCCAAGAGCGATCGCCTGAAGTTCCAGACCCTGCAGTGGCTGATGTTCCAGATGGGCGGCGTGGGGCCCATGCTGGGGCAGAACCACCATTTCAGGTTGTACGCGCCCGAGAAGATCGGCTACGCAATCGAGCGCTACACGAATGAAGCCAAGCGCCTTTATGGCGTGATCGACAGGCAACTGGCCCAGAGCCGCTTCATCGCCTGCAACCAGTACACCATCGCCGACATCGCCATCTTCCCCTGGCTGCGCAACTGGAAGAACCAGGGGATCGAACTGTTGGAGTACCCGCACCTGAAGGCGTGGTTCGAGCAGATCGAGGCGCGCCCCGCCGTGCAGCGCGGCGTGCAGGTGCTCACCCACCTGCGAAAGCCGGTGCACGACGACAAGTCGCGCGAGATGATGTTCGGCGCGGCCCAGTACGCGCGGCGCTGAGGCAAACACGCCCCGCCTGGCCTGGCGCTCCCGGCAAGCCACCGCAGGCCTGCGGCCCACGCTGCGGCCCGAGGGGCGCATGCCCCAGGCCACTCTGACGGCCGGGCAACGCTGCCCCGGCTGCGGCCTTCTCCGGTCACCGGCGCCGGCCACCCTCGACGGTCACCTTCTCCGGCCAACTGCATTGGCCAACTGCATTGGCCAACTGCAATGGCCACCTTCAACAGCCATCTGCACCGGCCGCAGGATCTGGACCTGGCCTACCGGCTGCGGGCCTCCTCAGCCAGTCCCTGCCGCAGCTTGCCCAGCAGTTGGTGAAGCTGCGCCATGTCGCGAACGCCCAGGCCGCCGAAAAGCTCGACCAGCCAGCCTTCGTGCTCGACCGCCATCTTGTTGAACCAGGCTCGGCCCTTGGGCGTCATGCGCACGATCATGGCGCGCCTGTCGTCCGCGTCCTCGACCCGTTCCACGTGGCCTTCGGCCACGAGTTGGTCCGTCAGGCCCGTGACATTGCCGCCGGTGACCATCAAATGGCTGGAGAGCGACTTCATCCTCAGCCCCTGGGGATGCCGGTCCAACTGGGCCAAGTAGTCAAAGCGCGGCAAGGTGGTGCCAAAGCGCGCACGCAGGCGGCTTCGGATGAGCTGCTCGATCTGCGTGCTGCAGGCCAGCATGCGCAGCCAGAGCCTGACGGCCTGGTGGTCCTCCTGCGACACGCCCGCCTCGCGGCCGAGTTCATCGGCGCGCAGGGACGGATCGGACTTGTGCGAAGTGGGCATGGTCGAGACAGTGAACAGCTGCGGCGCATTTTAGGCAGCACGCCCAGCACCGGCCGGACCCGGACTGGGCCACGGCAGGCCACGCCCCCGGCGCCCTGCCCGCGCCCGGCCGCCAGCCCACACGCTGAAGCGGCCTCGGCCCACAAACCCCTCCTGTATCGTCATCCCACAGACAGCAGGGAGCACACGCATGAGCCAGGACAGACCCCAGGGCGCGCCGCGCATCCTCGTCGTGGGAGGCGCGGGCTACATCGGCTCGCACATGGTCAAGCGCCTGGGCCAGGCCGGCTGCGAAGTCACCACCCTGGACAACCTCTGCGCCGGCCACAGCGATGCGGTGCTCTGCGGCCGCCTGGTACAGGGCGACCTGGCCGACCGCGTCCTGCTCGACAGCTTGCTGGGCAGCGGCCGCTTCGACGCGGTGATGCACTTTGCCTCCTTCATCCAGGTGGGCGAATCGGTGGCACAGCCCGCGCGCTACTACCAGAACAACGTGGCCAACACCCTGCAACTGCTCGACGCCATGCGCACCCACGGCGTGGGCCGCTTCATCTTCTCATCCACCGCCGCGACCTTTGGTGAGCCGCGCTACACGCCGATGGACGAGGCCCATCCGCAGCAGCCCATCAACCCCTACGGGCGCAGCAAGCTGATGGTCGAGCAGATGCTGGCCGAC
>CAYVGD010000328.1:0-3089 GCA_964450095.1 uncultured Polaromonas sp. | reverse complement strand
TGGTCGATGCGTTCTCCAGCGGTTTCCTGGCGGGGCGGCGCCTGCTGGCGCCCGATTGGCGCGGCTTCGGGCTCACCGAGGCGCGGTGCGACAACTTCTGGTTCCCGGATTACCTGGCAGACCTCGATTTCCTGCTGGACGCGCTCGCTCCCGGCCAGGCCATCGACCTGGTCGGCCACAGCATGGGCGGCAACGTCGCCATGGCCTATGCCGGTGTGCGGCCCGAGCGCGTGCGCCGGCTGGTGAACCTCGAAGGCTTCGGCATGCCGGCCACGCGCCCCGCGCAGGCCCCGGGCCGCTACGCCCGCTGGATGGACGAACTCAAGGCGCTGCATGCGGGGGAGATGGCCCTCAAGGACTACGACGACGCCGACGGCGTGGCGCGCCGTCTCATGAAGACCAACCCCCGCCTGGCTCCGGCCAAGGCCGCCTGGCTGGCCATGCATTGGGCGCGGCCCGGCCCGGCGGGCCGGTGGCAGGTCCTGGGGCATGCCGCGCACAAGGTGACTGGCGCCCAGCTTTACCGCTGGGACGAAATGGCCGAGCTGTGGCGCCGCATCACGGCGCCGGTGCTCGCCGTGGAAGCCTCGGACGACTCGCTGGGCCAATGGTGGAAAGGCTCCTACACGCTGGCCGACTACCACGAGCGCCTCAAACTCGTGCCCCAGGCGCAGGTGGTGCGCCTGGGCGACGCGGGCCACATGGTGCACCACGACCAGCCGGAAGAGCTGGCCCGCCGGATCGAGGCCTTCCTGGGCAGCTGAGGCGCCCACAGCAGGCCTGCGGCCTGCAAGTAGCCGGCTCCCAGCGGCGCCCGAGCTGAAGGAGAGCTGGGGTGCAGGACAAGCTGCGGCCGCCCCTTCAGGACCAAGGAAAGGCGCATGCCGGAAAGAGGCTCACACCCCCTCCAGTGGCTCTGGCAGGGGGCGGCCTGCAGGACAGGGCAGCCGTGAGAAAATCCGGGGCATCTTGGCCGCGCCACGCCGCGCGGCCGTTTCACGCACACACACCGACATTTTCAGGAACATCATGGACGCAGAACGCATCAACGCCATCGGCAACGGCCTCAACGACCTGCAGCGCCGGGTCGAAGAGTTACGGGGGTATCTTTGACTACCCTGCCAAGGAACGCAAACTCAACGAAGTGAACGCGGCGCTGGAAGACCCCACCGTCTGGGACAACCCCAAGCGCGCGCAGGAACTGGGCAAGGAAAAACGCTCGCTCGAAGGCGTGGTGCTGGTGCTGGACCGGCTCACGCAGGAGATCGCCGACAACCTCGAACTGTTCGAGATGTCGCGCGCCGATGACGACGAGGCCGGCATGGAGACCATCGAGGGCGAAGTCGCCAAGGTCTCGGCCGAGGTGGCGCAGCTCGAATTCCGCCGCATGTTCGGCAACCAGGCCGATCCGCTCAATGCCTTCCTGGACATCCAGGCTGGCGCAGGCGGCACCGAAGCCTGCGACTGGGCCAGCATGCTGCTGCGCCAGTACCTGAAGTATGCCGAGCGCAAGGGCTTCAAGGCCACGGTGGAGGACGAGACGGCGGGCGACACCGCCGGCGTCAAGAGCGCGACCATCAAGATCGAGGGCGACTACGCCTTCGGCCTGCTGCGCACCGAAACCGGCGTGCACCGCCTGGTGCGCAAGTCCCCGTTTGACTCCTCGGGCGGGCGCCACACCTCGTTCGCATCGGTGTTCGTCTACCCCGAGATCGACGACTCGATCGAGATCGAGATCAACCCCTCCGACGTGCGCACCGACACCTTCCGTGCCTCGGGCGCAGGCGGCCAGCACATCAACAAGACCGACTCGGCCGTGCGTCTGACACACATCCCCACGGGCATCGTGGTGCAATGCCAGGACGGCCGATCGCAGCACAGCAACCGCGATGTGGCGTGGAAGCGGCTGCGCTCGCGCCTGTATGACCACGAACTGCGCAAGCGCCAGGCCGAACAGCAAAAGCTCGAGGACACCAAGACCGACGTGGGCTGGGGCCACCAGATCCGCAGCTACGTGCTGGACCAGAGCCGCATCAAGGACCTGCGCACCAACTTCGAAACCTCTGCGACGCAGAAAGTGCTGGACGGGGACCTCGATGCGTTCATCGAGGCCTCGCTCAAGCAAGGCGTCTGACCACCTGACCGAGGAACACCATGCAGCTGCGAGACGCCGGCGCACCGGCCACCGCCATCCAACGCGCCGACTACCTGGCGCCGGCCTTCTGGATCGAGACGGTCGACCTGTGCTTCGACCTGGACCCGATGAAGACCCGCGTGCTCAACCGCATGAAGCTGCGGCGCAACCCGGACGTGCCCGCGCAGCCGCTCAGGCTCGACGGCGAGGAGCTCAACCTCGCCCGCGTGATGGTGAACGGCCAGGGCACCTCCTTCAAGATGGACGGTGGCCAGCTGGTGCTGGAGAACCTGCCGCAGGGCCATGAGCCCTTCGAGCTGGAGATCTTCACCACCTGCTGCCCGGCCAAGAACACCAAGCTGATGGGCCTGTACGTCAGCAACGAGTCGTTCTTCACGCAGTGCGAGGCTGAGGGCTTTCGGCGCATCACCTACTTCCTGGACCGCCCGGACGTGATGGCCAGCTACAGCGTCCTGCTGCGCGCCGACAAGGCACGCTACCCAGTGCTGCTGTCCAACGGCAACCTGGTCGAGCAGGGCGAACTGGACGACGGCCGTCATTTCGCGCGCTGGGTGGACCCGCACAAGAAACCGAGCTACCTCTTTGCCCTGGTGGCCGGGCAGCTGGTGTGCCGGGAGCAGCGCATCACCTCGCGCTCGGGCCGCGACCACCTGCTGCAGGTGTACGTGCGCCCCGGCGACCTGGACAAGACCGAGCACGCGATGAATTCGCTCATGGCCTCGGTGGCCTGGGACGAGGCGCGCTTTGGCCTGCCGCTGGACCTGGACCGCTTCATGATCGTGGCCACCAGCGACTTCAACATGGGCGCCATGGAGAACAAGGGCCTGAACATCTTCAACACGAAGTACGTGCTGGCCAGCCAGGCCACGGCCACCGACACCGACTTCGCCAACATCGAAAGCGTGGTCGGCCACGAGTACTTCCACAACTGGAC
>CAYVGD010000327.1:0-3099 GCA_964450095.1 uncultured Polaromonas sp. | reverse complement strand
GGCGTAAGCCAACAGATTTACAGTCTGCCCCCTTTAGCCACTCGGGCACCCGTCCAACAAGCGAACCACGGATTATGCCATGCTTTTGTGACCGTCGGCTACCAACGGATGGCTTTTTGGCCCTGTGACTGCAGCCAGCGGTTGGCCCGCCCGAAGTGGCCGCAACCGAGGAAAGGCTGCGGCGGTCGGGCCGCTGAAAGCGGGGACGGGTGGTTGGCCGCCAGCAACAGGTGCCGGGGCGGCAGGTCCCGGCACAGGGCCTGGGCATGCGAGCCCCAGGCCATGAACACCAGAGGCTGCAGCCCTTCCCTGAGTTGCCCGACCACGGCCTGCGTGAACGGCTCCCAGCCATGACCGGCGTGGCTGGCCGCCTGCCCTTGCTCGACCGTGAGCACCGTGTTGAGCAGCAGCACGCCCTGCACGGCCCAGTCCTCCAAGCTGTCCCGGGGGCCCGGGCCGGCTTCGGGGCCGAGGTCGCGGGCGCGCTCCTTGAAGATGTTGCGCAAGCTCGGCGGAACGCGCGTGCCCGGCGCCACCGAAAAAGCCAGGCCCTGCGCTTGCCCCGGGCCGTGGTACGGGTCCTGGCCGAGGATGAGCACGCGCACGCCGCCGGAGGGCGTGAGCCGCAACGCGCGCAGCGGATCGGCGGGAAAGACGGTGGCGCCCGCTGCAAGGCGGGCGCGCACGAAGGCATCCAGTGCTTGCCCTGCGGGGGAGGCCAGGTACGCCTGCCAGAGCGCGTTCCAGCCCGCATCGGCCAGCGGCTCGGGCGGCCAATGGCTCAGGGCATTGGCTGGCGGGTCGTCAAACAGCGCGTCCTGCATGGGCGACGCTTTACATGTGGGGATGCAGCCTCAGGCAAACAGGTGGGCCAGCGCCTCGCCCGGCTGGTCGGCGCGCATGAAGGCCTCGCCGACGAGGAAGGCGTTCACGCCGGCCGAACGAAGCCTGTGGACATCGGCCGGGGTGGCGATGCCCGACTCCGTGACCAACAGGCGGTCGGCCGGCACGCGCGTGAGCAAGCTGAGCGTGGTGTCCAGGCTCACCTCGAAGGTCTTGAGGTTGCGGTTGTTGATGCCCACCAGCGGCGTGCGCAGCGCCAGCGCCCGGTCGAGTTCGTGCGCGTCGTGCACCTCCACCAGCACGGCCATGTCAAGGTCGAGCGCGACGGCCTCGAGGTCGCGCATCTGCGCATCGTCCAGGCAGGCCGCGATCAGCAGGATGCAGTCAGCGCCCATGGCCCGGGCCTCGTAGACCTGGTAGGGGTCGACCATGAAGTCCTTGCGCAGCACCGGCAGGTCGCAGGAGGCGCGCGCCTGCTTGAGGTAGTCGACGCTGCCCTGGAAGAACTGCCGGTCGGTCAGCACCGACAGGCAGGCCGCGCCATGCTCGGCATAACTTTGCGCGATATCGGCCGGGATGAAGTCCGGCCGCAGCACGCCCTTCGATGGGCTGGCCTTCTTGACCTCGGCGATCACCGCCGGCTGGCCCTGGGCAATGCGCTGTTGCATTGCGCCCAGAAAGTCCCGCGTGGCCAGGCGCGATTCTGCGTCTTGGCGCACCTGGGCCAGCGTGCGGCGACCCCGGGCCTCGGCCACCTCCTGGTGCTTGACCGCCACAATTTTGTCGAGGATGTCTGCCATCTGAAATCTTTCTTTGAAGAGGGGCTCAGGCCGCCATGGGCTGGGCCGTTGCGCGAACCAGTTCGTCGAGCTTGCGGCGGGCAGCGCCCGAGGCCAGGGCCTGGCGCGCCCGCGCCAGGCCGTCCTCGAGCGAGGATGCCACGCCGGCCGCATAGAGGGCCGCACCGGCATTGAGCGCCACGATGTCGGCCGCCGGCCCGGCCGCACCGTCCAGCACGTCCTTGAGCATCTGCATGGACTGCTCGGGCGTCTCCACCCGCAGCGCGCGGTTGCTGGCCATGGCCAGGCCGAAGTCTTCGGGGTGGATCTCGTACTCGGTGATCTGCCCGTCCCTGAGTTCGCCCACCAAGGTGGCAGCGCCGAGGCTGACCTCGTCCATGCCGTCCTTGCCGTAGACCACCAGCGCATGCTCGGCGCCCAGGCGCTGCAGCGCCCGCACCTGGATGCCGACGAGGTCCGGGTGGAACACGCCCATCAGGATGTTCGGCGCGCCCGCGGGGTTGGTGAGCGGGCCGAGGATGTTGAAGATCGTGCGCACGCCCAGTTCCTTGCGCACCGGCGCCACGTTCTTCATGGCCGGGTGGTGATTGGGCGCGAACATGAAGCCCACGCCCACCTGCTCGATGCAGCGCGCGATCGCCTCGGGCGACAGGTTGATGTTCACGCCCAGCGCCTCGAGCACATCGGCGCTGCCCGACTTGCTGCTGACGCTGCGGCCGCCGTGCTTGCTGACCTTGGCACCCGCCGCCGCGGCCACGAACATGGAACAGGTGGAGATGTTGAAGGTGTGCGAGCCGTCACCGCCCGTGCCCACGATGTCCACCAGGTGCGTGGCGTCGCGCACGTTCACCTTGGTGGAAAACTCGCGCATCACCTGCGCGGCGGCGGTGATCTCGCCAATGGTTTCCTTCTTCACGCGCAGGCCGGTGACCAGGGCGGCGGTCATCACGGGCGACATCTCGCCGCTCATGATCATCCGCATGATGTGCAGCATCTCGTCGTGGAAGATCTCGCGGTGCTCGATGGTGCGCTGCAGCGCTTCCTGCGGCGTGATCTGGTGGCGGTGGGGCATGGCGGTCTCCCGTTTCAGTTGGCTTGGGAATCGGCTGCGGCCAGGCGCAGCCCGAAGGCAATGAACATCACGCCGGCGGCACGGTCCAGCCAGCGCATGGCCTGTTGGACCTGGGCCACCCGCTGCCCGGCCCAGGCCGCCAGCCAGGCGTAGCCGAAGTTGATGGGCAAAGAGCTGATGTTGAAGATGAGGCCCAGCACCAAGAAGGCAGACAGCTTGTCGCCCGCGTCTGCGGGGATGAACTGTGGGACGAACGCCAGGAAAAACAGCGCCACCTTGGGGTTGAGCACGTTGGTGAGAAAGCCCTGGGCGAAGATGCGCTGCAGGGCCACCGGTCCAGGCACCGGGTCACGTGCCGACGGCCGCAGCACGGCTGCGTCCAGC
>CAYVGD010000326.1:0-3110 GCA_964450095.1 uncultured Polaromonas sp. | reverse complement strand
GCTCGAAGGCGGCATCGGCGCCATTGCCACGGCCAGTGGCCAGGCGGCGCTGCACCTGGCCATTGCCACGCTCATGGGCGCGGGCTCACACATCGTGGCCAGCACCGCGCTTTACGGCGGCTCGCACAACCTGCTGCACTACACGCTGCGCCGCTTCGGCATCGAGACCAGCTTCGTGCCGCCCGGCGACCTGGACGCCTGGCGCGCCGCCGTGCGGCCCGAAACGCGCCTCTTCTTCGGCGAGACCGTGGGCAACCCCGGCATGGACGTGCTGGACATCCCGGCCGTCAGCCAAATTGCGCATGCCGCAGGCGTGCCGTTGCTGGTGGACGCCACGCTGACCTCACCCTGGCTGATGCAGCCTCTCGCCCACGGGGCTGACCTGGTGGTGCATTCGGCCACCAAGTTTTTGTCGGGGCACGGCACCGTGATCGGCGGCGTGCTGGTGGACGGCGGCAGCTTCGACTGGGACGCCTCGGGCCGCTTCCCCGAACTGAGCCAGGCCTACGCCGGCTTTCACGACATGGTGTTCACCGAGGAAAGCAGCGTGGGCGCCTTCCTGCTGCGCGCCCGCCGCGAAGGCCTGCGCGACTTTGGCGCCTGCATGAGCCCGCACACCGCCTGGCTGATCCTGCAGGGCGTCGAAACCCTGCCCCTGCGCATGGCGCGCCACATGGCCAACACCGAAAGGGTGGTCGCCTTCCTGGCCAGCCACCCGATGGTCGGCCGCGTGGGCCATCCGCTGCTGGAAAGCCACCCCAGCCACGCGCTGGCCCGGCGGCTGCTGCCGCGCGGTGCCGGCTCGGTGTTCAGCTTCGACCTGCGGGGCAGCCGCGCGCAAGGTGCGGCCTTCGTTGATTCGCTCAAGGTGTTCAGCCACCTGGCCAACGTGGGCGACTGCCGCAGCCTGGTGATCCACCCGGCCAGCACCACGCACTTCCGCATGGGCGACGAAGACCTTGCGCGAGCCGGCATCACCCAGGGCACCATCCGCCTGTCCATCGGCCTCGAAGACCCGGAGGACCTGATCGATGACCTGCAGCGCGCGCTCAAGTCGGCCGAAAAGGCAGGCGGGGCGCCCGCCGCCCCGTCGCCCGGCAAGGGCTCGGCACCGGGCACGGAACCCACAGCGGCGAAAGGCTGAGCAGCATGGAATGGAACGTCAACGGCGCCACCCTCTACGCCTACACCGGCGGGCGGGCGCATCGCAGCGGCCAGCCCACGGTGGTGTTCATCCACGGGGTGCTGGGCGACCACAGCGTGTGGGCGCTGCAAAGCCGCTGGTTCGCGCACCACGGCTGGAACGTGCTGGCCATCGACCTGCCCGGCCACGGCCGCAGCCGGGGCGAGGCGCCGGCTTCGGTGCTGGAGGCAGCGGACGCGGTGGCCGCCCTGCTCGATGCCGCCCAAGCGCGCGAGGCCGCGCTGGTCGGGCACAGCTGGGGTTCGCTGATCGCGCTGGAGGCCGCGGCACGGCTGGGGCCGCGCATCACGCATGCCGCGCTGGTGGGCACCGCTTTTCCCATGCGCGTGTCGCCGGCGCTGCTGCAGGCAGCGCAACACGAGCCGAACAAGGCCATTGCGCTGATCAACCAGTTCTCGCGCAGCACCCTGGCTCCGCCGCCGTCGGCGCTGGGCCCGGGCACCTGGGTGCACGGCGCCAGCGCCGCGCTCAACCGCCGCGTGCTGGCCAGCAACCCCCATGTGAACGTGCTGCACCGCGGCTTCGTGGCCTGCGACAGCTATGGCGGTGGCCTTGAAGCCGCCGCCCGCGCCCAGGCGCGCCTGCTGTTCCTGCTGGGCGCGCAGGACCAGATGACCCCGCCCAAGGCCGCCCAAAGCCTGATCGAGGCTGCGCGCAGCCAGGGCCGCCCGGTGGAAGTGGTGACGCTGCCCGTGGGCCATCACCAGATGACCGAAGCCCCCGAAGGCACCCTGGCCGCACTGCGCAAGTTCCTGGGGACCTGACGGGACCTCGTGGGCAGGCCGCACCCGCCCTGACCCCAAATCGGGACCCAGACCCGCACCGCCGCCCACAGCCACACACGCACCGTCGCCCGCGCCCGCGCCCGCGCCCGCGCCCTCGCCCTCGCACGCACCCTCGGACGCACCCTCGCACGCGCCCTTTCCAGCGCTTTAGCCAGCGCCCGCACCAGCCCCTGCACCAACGCCAGTGCCGGCACCAGCGGCGCGGGCTCAGAGAACTGCGGAAAGTGGCGTGCGTTCCCAGCCGGCAGCTTGCCAGGCGCGGGAGGTGGCGTCGGAGCGGGCGAGCAGCAGTTGCCCGGCCAGGGGCGCCAGCATGGTGGCATCGGGGTCGGCCAGGAGCACGTAGACCGGCTCGGTCTCCTGGCCCTGCATGGCCAGCTGTCCCACCCAGCGCAGGTCGACCAGCACCTGCAGCACCGACTCCACCTGCAGCTCATCCACCCGCAGCTGCTCGGCCAGCGCGGGCGCGGTCAGGCCGTGCTCGCGGCTGGCGCGCGCCGGGGCCAGGCGCCTGAGCAGGTCCAGTGCCAGCTCGAAGCCGAAGCCCGCACCGCCTGCGCGCCGGCCCACGCCCAGCAGCAGGCTGGGCAGGTAGGCGGTGATCACTGCACCGCACAGGATGATCATCCACACCACGTAAATCCACACCAAGAGGATCGGCACGGTGGCAAACGCGCCGTACACCACCGAATACGTGGGCACGGTCTTGATGTAGAGCGACAGCAGCTTCTTGGCCAGCGCCATGCCCACGGCCACCACCACGCCGCCCACCCACGCGTGGCTCCACTTCACGTAGGTGTTGGGCATGTAGTGGTAGAGCGCCGCCATGGCGCCGGCCAGGGCCAGGAACTCGGTCGTGTCGATGAGGAACTGCACCGCGTTCGACGGTGCGCCCGTGCCGCCGTGCAGCAGGGGCATGACGTACGAGGTGGCGGCCAGGCTGGCCGCCAGCAGCAGCGGACCCAGCGTGACGGCGGCCCAGTAGATGATCAGCCGCTGGGCCAGCGGCCGGGGCTGGCGCACCCGCCAGATGCCATTGAGCGTGCGGTCGATGGTCAGCACCAGTACAATGGCCGTGACGGCCAGCACCGCCAGACCCGCAAAGCCCAGCCGGTTGGCCT
>CAYVGD010000325.1:0-3128 GCA_964450095.1 uncultured Polaromonas sp. | reverse complement strand
ACAACTGGCTGCGCCACATCAAGGATGTGGCCGCGCGCCACCGCCGGCTGCTCGATGCCGCGGCCGAGCCCCAGCGGGGCGACCTGCTCGTTGAGCTCAACGTGATCGAGCAGGTGGTCAACGTCGCTCGATCCACCGTGCTGCAGGATGCGTGGGCCCGCGGCCAGAAGCTCACGCTGCACGGCTGGGTGTACGGGCTGTCTGACGGCCTGCTCAAGGACCTACGGGTGTCCATCGAGCACCCTGCAGACATCGAACGCATGTACGCCGATGCCGTGCGCCCCGAAGCCCGGCTGGTGGCCGGCTGAGCCCTGCAGGAGACCGCCCGTGTTCCCGCAGCGCCTCGATTCGAGCATGGCCTTTGACATCGCCAAGGCGCTGATGGACGGCTTCAACCGCCATTACGAGCTGTTCCGCCGCGAATCGGCCCGGGCCAAGCACCGCTTCGAGACCGCCGACTGGCATGGCCAGCAGCGCGCGCAGCGCGAGCGCATCGAGTTCTACGACCTGCGCGTGCGCGAGGCCTTCACGCGCCTGGAGCGTGAGTTCCGGGCCGGCGAGCAGCCCATGGCGGTGTGGCACCAGGTCAAGCTGCACTACATCGGCCTGCTGGTGAACCACCACCAGCCGGAACTGGCCGAGACCTTCTTCAACTCGGTCACCACCAAGATCCTGCACCGCAGCTACTTCCACAACGACTTCATCTTCGTGCGGCCGGCGGTCAGCACCGAGTACATCGAGAACAACGAACCCGAGGCCCGGCCCACCTACAAGGCCTGGTATCCCACGCGCGACAACCTGGGCCTGGTGATCGTGCAGATGATCGAATCGTTCGCGCTGCGCCGGCCTTTCGAGGACCTCGAGCGTGACGCTGGCGACGTACTGCGCCATGTGCAGGCGCGCCTGGGCGAGGCGCGGCTGCGCGCGAACTTCCAGATCCAGGTGCTCTCCAGCCTGTTCTTTCGCAACAAGGGCGCCTACGTGGTGGGGAAGGTGATCAATGGTTTTTCCGAGATGCCGTTCGCGCTGCCCATCCTTCATGGCGAGGACGGTCGGCTCCACATCGACACCATCCTTTTCGGCGAAGACGACCTGCTCGGGCTGTTCAGTTTCGCCCGCGCCTACTTCATGGTGGACATGGAGATTCCCTCGGCCTACGTGCAGTTCCTGCGCAGCCTGATGCCGCGCAAGCCGCGCGCCGAGATCTACAACGCCCTGGGCCTGGCCAAGCAGGGCAAGACGCTGTTCTACCGGGACTTCCTGCACCACCTGCGCCACAGCACGGACAAGTTCCGCATCGCGCCGGGCATCAAGGGCATGGTGATGCTGGTGTTCGACCTGCCGTCCTTTCCGTATGTGTTCAAGGTCATCAAGGACTTCTATCCGCCGCCCAAGGACACCACGCGCGAGCAGGTGCAGGGCAAGTACCTGCTGGTCAAGCAGCACGACCGCGTGGGCCGCATGGCCGACACGCTCGAGTACAGCAACGTCGCCTTCCCGCGCGAGCGCTTCGACGACGAACTGATCGCCGAGCTCCAGAAGTTCGCTGCCAGCCAGGTGGAGGTGAGCGACCGCGACGGCGACGGCCGGCTCGAGCTCATCCTCAAGCACGTGTACATCGAGCGGCGCATGATCCCGCTGAACATCTACCTGCAGGAGGTGCTGGACGCCGGGCCCGCCGATGTCCTGGCCGCCGCACAGCTCGAGCGCGCCGTCGTCGAGTACGGCAACGCCATCAAGGACCTGGTGGCGGCCAACATCTTTCCCGGCGACATGCTGTGGAAGAACTTCGGCGTCACCCGCCACGGCAAGGTGGTGTTCTACGACTACGACGAGATCGAATACCTCACCGAATGCCACTTCCGCCAGGTGCCGGCGCCCCGCAGCGAGGAAGAGGAACTCTCCGGCGAGGTCTGGTACTCGGTCGGCCCCAAGGATGTGTTCCCCGAAACCTTCGGCCCCTTCCTGCTGGGCAACCCGCGGGTGCGCGAGCTGTTCATGCGCCACCATGCCGACCTTCTGGATGCGAGGTTCTGGCAGTCGCACAAGGAACGCATCCTCGAGGGCCATGTGTACGACGTGTTCCCGTACGACAGCGCGCGCCGTTTCCGCGAGCAGCGCCGCCAGGCCCAACCCGCTGCGCACACCCGGGAGGCCGCATGAGCGCGACCTGGGACTGGACCCTGCTGCTCGAGCAGGCGAGCTACGCGGTCACGGTCATTGGCCTGCCCTTTGCCTTCTGGGTGTTCTGGACCGAGCAGCGCAAGGAGCGTGAGAACGAGGAGGAAGAGGCCTACCAGCTGCTGTCCGACGCCTACACCGATTTCCTTCGGGTGGTGCTCGACAACGCCGACCTGCAGCTGCGCTCCACCCCCGCGCTGGCCGGGGCCACCCCGGAGCAGAAGGAGCGCATGCTGGTCATCTTCGACATGCTCATCTCGCTGTTCGAGCGGGCCTACCTCATTGCCTACAAGGCCGACATGAGCCCCACCGAGCGCCGCCGCTGGAATTCCTGGGACGACTACATGCGCGAATGGTGCCGCCGCGAGGACTTTCGCCACGCGCTGCCTCAGCTGCTGCGCGGCGAGGACCCGGCCTTCGTCGACTACATCCTGCGCCTGGCCGAGCAGGAAGGCGCCGATCCCATGCCATCGCCGGGCGTGCGCGCCCGCAGCGAGGCGATCCACTGATTTTTCAAGCCCACACACACATCCAAGGAGACCCTTTCATGAACGACCCGGTTGTCATCGTCAGCAGCGCCCGCACCCCCATGGGCAGCTTCCAGGGCGACTTCTCGAGCCTGGCGGCGCACGACCTCGGCGGCGTGGCCATTGCCGCGGCGCTGCAGCGCGCAGGCGTCGACCCCGAGCGGGTGGGCGAGGTCATCTTCGGCAACTGCCTCATGGCCGGCCAGGGCCAGGCACCGGCGCGCCAGGCGGCGTTCAAGGGCGGGCTTCCCGCCTCCGCCGGCGCGGTCACGATGTCCAAGATGTGCGGCTCCGGCATGCGGGCGGCCATGTTCGCGCACGACATGCTGCTGGCCGGCAGCCACGAGGTGCTGGTGGCCGGTGGGATGGAGAGCATGACCAACGCGCCCTACCTCATGCTCAAGGGCCGCGGCGGCTACC
>CAYVGD010000324.1:0-3130 GCA_964450095.1 uncultured Polaromonas sp. | reverse complement strand
GTCTTCGGTGTAGAAGCAGGCCTCAGGCTGGGTGGCCACTTGCCCCCCGCAAACGATGCGCCTGGCTCCCCGGTGGTCGACCCCTGGTGTTCTGACGGTGTATTCGCGGTAGAAACCGCGTGGCTGCTGCGGCAGAAGCCGCTCGCGGTTGCCAAACACCGTGCCGTCCTTGTCATGCCGGAAGGGGCCACCCCGGTAGATCAGGTCCAGCACCTGCTGACCCTGGGGTGGCAACTGAGCCGCGGCAATCGTGGCTTCGGCGGTTTTTCCGTCGTGAGGCGCGGGACCCTTGGCCAGTGCGGTGCCACCCAGGGCACTGGCTGCAACCAGCCATCCCGCCACCAGGGCTCGGCGCCAGCCGCTGCCCGGATTCCCCCACATTGGAAAACCTTTCTTGAACTTCAGGTGACGACCCGTTGGAGCCGTGTCCTACACGGGTTAACCCTTAACTTTCAAGCCCGTAAGTGTGACTGATGCGCATGAAAAATGCAAGGGGCCACAGGCATGGCGCCTGCGGCCCCGAGGGTTTCACCGGGCTTTTAAGTTGGTGCTTGCTCTCGCCCCTGGGCTTGCTGCTTGCGCTTCAGCGTGATGCGTTCGCGTCTGCCACGGTCAGCGCAGTCATGTTCACGATGCGGCGCACGGTTGTGCTGGCTGTCAGGATGTGCACCGGTTTGGCCGCGCCCAGCAGCACCGGGCCGATGGCGATGTTGCCGCCCGCCGCGGTCTTGAGCAGGTTGTAGGCGATGTTGGCCGCATCGATGTTGGGCAGCACCAGCAGGTTGGCCTCGCCGGCCAGGGTGCTGTGCGGCATGACCGCCTGACGCGCCTTGGTGTCCAGGGCCACGTCGCCGTGCATCTCTCCGTCGACTTCCAGCCAGGGCGCGCGCTCGCGCAGCAGCGCCAGGGTCTGGCGCATCTTCAGCGCGCTGGGCTGGTTGGACGAGCCGAAATTGGAATGCGACAGCAGCGCCGCCTTGGGCTTGAGGCCAAATCGCATCATTTCCTCGGCCGCCATGGTGGTGATCTCTGCCAGTTGCTCGGCGGTGGGGTCGTAGTTGACGTGCGTGTCCACCAGGAAGACCTGGCGGCCAGGCAGCATCAGCCCGTTCATGCAGGCATACGTGTCCACGCCGGGGCGCTTGCCGATGACCTGGTCGATGTAGTCCAGGTGGATGGGCGTGGTGCCCCAGGTGCCGACGATCAGGCCGTCCACGTCGCCTTTGTGCAGCAGCATGCTGCCGATCAGCGTCAGGCGCCGGCGCATCTCGATCTTGGCCATCTGCTGGGTGACGCCGCGGCGTTCCATCATGCGGTGGTAGGTCTGCCAGAAGTCGCGGTAGCGGTCGTCCTGCTCGACGTTCACCACGTCGTAGTCGCGGCCGGCTTCCAGCCGCAGGCCGAACTTCTCGATGCGGCCGGCGATCACGGCCGGTCGGCCGATCAGCGTGGGCCGCGCCAGGCCCTCGTCCACCACGATCTGCGCGGCGCGCAGCACCAGCTCCTGCTCGCCTTCGGCATAGGCCACGCGCTTGCGGCTGGCCCCTTTGGCCGCGGCAAAAATGGGCTTCATGGTCGTGCCGGAGGCATACACGAAGCTTTGCAGCCGCTCGATGTAGGCGTCCATGTCGGCCACGGGACGTTGCGCCACGCCGCTGTCTGCCGCGGCTTTGGCCACGGCCGGCGCGATCTTGATCATCAGGCGCGGATCAAAGGGCTTGGGGATCAGGTATTCCGGCCCGAAGGACAGTTTCTCGCCGACATAGGCGGCAGCCACCACTTCGCTCTGCTCGGCCTGTGCCAGCTCGGCGATCGCATGCACCGCGGCGATCTCCATCTCCAGCGTGATGGTGGATGCGCCCGCATCGAGCGCGCCGCGGAAGATGTACGGGAAGCACAGGACGTTGTTGACCTGGTTCGGGTAGTCGGTGCGGCCGGTGGCCATGATCGCGTCGTCGCGCACGGCCCGCACGTCCTCGGGGGTGATCTCCGGGTTGGGGTTGGCCAGGGCGAAGATGATGGGCCGCGCCGACATCTTGCGCACCATGTCGGGCTTGAGCACGCCGCCGGCCGACAGGCCCAGGAACACGTCGGCGTTCTCGATCACTTCGCCCAGGGTGCGGGCCGAGGTGTTCTGCGCGTACTGGATCTTGTCCTCGTCCATCAGCTCGGTGCGGCCTTCGTAGACGACGCCGGCCAGGTCGGTCACGAACACGTTCTTGCGCTGGATGCCCAGGTGCAGCAGCAGGTTCAGGCAGGCGAGGGCCGCGGCGCCGGCGCCTGAGGTCACGAGCTTGACGTCCTCGGGCTTCTTGCCAGCGACCTTGAGCGCGTTGAGCATGGCCGCGCCCACGGTGATGGCCGTGCCGTGCTGGTCGTCGTGGAACACCGGGATCTTCATGCGCTTGCGCAGTTCGCGCTCGACGAAGAAGCAGTCCGGCGCCTTGATGTCCTCGAGGTTGATCGCGCCGAACGTGGGCTCCAGGGCCGCGATCACGTCCACCAGCTTGCTCGGGTCCTGCTCGTTGATTTCGATGTCGAACACATCGACCCCGGCGAACTTCTTGAACAGCACCGCCTTGCCTTCCATCACCGGCTTGGAGGCCAGCGGGCCGATGTTGCCCAGACCCAGCACCGCGGTGCCGTTGGTGATGACGGCCACCAGGTTGCCGCGGCCGGTGTACTTGTAGGCGTTGTTCGGGTCCTTGACGATTTCCTCGCAGGGCGCAGCCACGCCGGGCGAGTAAGCCAGCGCGAGGTCGCGCTGGTTGGTCAGCTGCTTGGTGGCGGCGATCGCCAGTTTCCCGGGGGTCGGTTGTGCGTGGTAGTCAAGCGCTGCACGGCGCAGGCCCTCGCGCTTGTCCTGTTGCGGATCCACGGGTGTGTTGGACATGAAGTCTCCTCTGTGGTGCGGCCCTCGGAGGGGCTGGGGCCGCTGTGGAAAGTCGAGGCATTGTAGGTCGCGCTCATCGGTGAGAAGGGCCTCATCCGTGGGCGTTTGCCGGGTGCTTTTTGCTTTGACTTTTTCGCAAAGATGCCCAGCCGTGCCACCGGCCTGGCGCCGCGCCGACCCATCAAAAAAGCCCGGGCCGGCCACGCAAGGCGGCCGGCCTGGGCTGGGCTGTGGCTC
>CAYVGD010000323.1:0-3140 GCA_964450095.1 uncultured Polaromonas sp. | reverse complement strand
CCGTGCACCGCAAGCACCACGCCAAGTGCGAGCAGGCCGAAGACCCGCACAGCCCCCATGTGCACGGCATCAAGACTGTGCTCACACGCGGTGCCGAGTTGTACCGTTCCGAGGCCCGCAACAAGGAAACCCTTGCACGCTTCGGCCACGGCACGCCCGACGACTGGATCGAGCGCAACCTCTACACCCGCTTCTCCTGGCAGGGTGTGGGCCTGATGATGATCATCAACCTCGCGCTGTTCGGCGCAGCGGGCCTGGCGGTCTGGGCCGTGCAGATGGCCTGGACGCCCATCATGGCCGCCGGCATCATCAACGGCGCCGGCCACTTCTGGGGTTACCGCAACTTCGAAGCCACGGACGCCAGCACCAACATCTCGCCCTGGGGCATCTTGATTGCAGGCGAGGAGCTTCACAACAACCACCACACGTACCCGACATCCGCCAAGCTGTCGATCAAGCCCTATGAGTTCGACATCGGCTGGATGTACATCAGCATCCTTCAGTCGCTGGGACTGGCCAGCGTCAAGAAGGTGCCGCCCAAGCTGCAGTTGGGCGCCGTGCAGCCCGTGGCCGACGAAAAGACCCTGGAGGCTGTCATCGCCCACCGCTACGAGGTGATGGCTGGTTTCGCCCGCGAGCTGCGCCGCACGGCCAAGGCCGAGCTGGCCGCGCTCAAGGCCAAGCGCGCCGACGTCTCGGTGATGAAGGTGGCCAGCCGCTGGTTGCACCGTGACGACGAGAAAGTTCCCGCTGCGGCCCGCCCGCACCTAGCCCAGGCGCGCGCCCAGCATCCGGCACTCGACGAGATGGTCACCATGCGCGAGGAACTGCGCCAGCTGTGGATGAGCACCTCATGTTCTCGCGAGCAACTGGCGGCCGACCTGCAGGCCTGGTGCCAGCGCGCTGAGGCCAGCGGCATCGCTGCGCTGCAGCAGTTCGCGCTCAAGCTCAAGGCGGCGCGCGCCTGAAGGCTGTCGCATGCTCCCTGCAAAGGCCATCTTCGGGTGGCCTTTTTGCTGGGCGACGCCCAGTTTGCCGGGGCAACATTCCCTGAAGGCGGGTCGGGTGCGCCAGGACTGGCGTTGCACCTGCACAGGCGTCTTGCTGGCTGTGGGTCAAGGCCCCAGCAGGGCGGCGAAGCCTTGGCTCCGCCTCAGGTCCTGCCGCACGCCCTCCGTGTCCTGCATGGGGCAGGGCGGGGCGGGGCAGGGCGGGGGCCCAGGCAACAAAAAACCCGCCGTCTTGCGAGGGCGGGTTTTCGTGCGTTGGGCCGAATTACTTCAGCTTCACTTCCTTGTACTCGACATGCTTGCGAGCCTTGGGATCGAACTTGGAGATCAGCATCTTTTCAGGCGTGGTCTTCTTGTTCTTGGTGGTGGTGTAGAAGTGGCCCGTGCCGGCGGTGGACTCGAGCTTGATCTTTTCGCGTGCGCCTTTTGCCATGGTGCTGCTCCTTAGATTTCGCCGCGGGCGCGCAGGTCGGCCAGAACAGCGTCGATGCCGTTCTTGTCAATGAGGCGCAGGCCCGCGTTGGTGATGCGCAGGCGCACCCAGCGGTTCTCGCTCTCGACCCAGAAACGGCGGTATTGCAGGTTCGGCATGAACCGGCGCTTGGTTTTGTTGTTGGCGTGGGAAACATTGTTTCCCACCATGGGCTTTTTGCCCGTGACTTGACAGACGCGTGCCATGAGGACACTCCAGAAAAATAGTTAACGGCCCAATGGGCCGCACCTCGCCGATGTCCTGTGCTGTGCCGCCTGCCCCAGGGGAGGACCTGGGTGCGGCTCCGGCTCAACGGCGGTCAAAGTATTTGCCAGCCTGGTAGCCCAGGGCTCCGAAGTGGCAAACCCTAGATTCTACCCGGTTTCGCCGGGCGTCCAGGGATGGCGTCCCGCGCTGCGCTCAGCCGGCCTGTTGCTCCAGGAAGCGCTGGGCGTCCAGTGCGGCCATGCAGCCGGTGCCGGCGCTGGTGATGGCCTGGCGGTACACGTGGTCCTGCACGTCGCCGGCAGCGAACACGCCGGGCACGCTGGTCATGGTGGCAAAGCCGTTCAGGCCGCTGCGCGTGACGATGTAGCCGTCCTTCATCTCGAGCTGGCCCTGGAAGATGTCGGTGTTGGGCTGGTGGCCGATCGCGATGAAGCAACCCGAGAGCTTGATGTCCTCGGTGGCGTCGCCCTGGGTGCTCTTGATGCGCACGCCGGTCACGCCGGAGGCGTCGCCGAGCACCTCGTCCAGGGTGTGGTCGGTCTTGAGCACGATCTTGCCCGCAGCCACCTTGTCCATGAGCTTGTCCACCATGATGGGCTCGGCGCGGAACTTGTCACGGCGGTGGATCAGGAACACCTTGCTGGCGATGTTCGACAGGTACAGGGCTTCTTCGACGGCCGTGTTGCCGCCGCCGACCACGCACACGTCCTGTTCGCGGTAGAAAAAGCCGTCGCAGGTGGCGCAGCCCGAAACGCCGCGGCCCATGAAGCTGCTCTCCGACGGCAGCCCCAGGTACTTGGCCGAAGCGCCGGTGGCGATGATCAGCGCGTCGCAGCTGTACTGCCCGCTGTCGCCTGTGAGCACGAAGGGGCGCTGGCTGAAGTCGACCTGGTTGATGTGGTCGAACACGATCTCGGTCTTGAAGCGTTCGGCATGCGCCAGGAAACGCTGCATCAGGTCGGGGCCTTGCACGCCGTCCGCATCGGCGGGCCAGTTGTCGACCTCGGTGGTGGTCATGAGTTGTCCACCCTGGGCGATGCCAGTGACCAGCACAGGGTTGAGGTTCGCGCGGGCGGCATAGACGGCGGCGGTGTAGCCGGCGGGGCCGGAGCCCAGGATCAGGACCTTGGAGTGTTTCATTGTGAAAAAGTCAGCCAGTGAAGGGAGCGGGGCGGACCGGGTGCCGGCTTCCTGCCATGCCCCCGGGTGACGGCGGCATTGTATGAATGCATGACCTGGCACACCGGCGCACGGGGCTCTTCGCCGCCCCCTCGGACTCCTTTTCAAGGTGGGGACGTGGCAGGCCTGAGGCGGGTGCGCGCCCCAGGGGAAAGGCGGCTCATCTGCGGTAAGCTTGCGCGTTGCCCCATGACCTACTCGCTCGACACCCTGACGAACGCCGGCACCAGCCCGCCACAGCCGGCCACGGG
>CAYVGD010000322.1:0-3146 GCA_964450095.1 uncultured Polaromonas sp. | reverse complement strand
ACTGGCCCATCAGCGCTTCGGTCACCAGACCGCAGTAGTGGGAACGCATGGGGGAGGCGGTGGGGACCTGGGACATAGACACTCGCAGTCGTTGGTTCGGGCCGGCAGGGCCCGCAAAAAGGCAAAAAAGGGGTGGGCTTACTTGGTCTTGACGGCGGTGCCGGGGGCGACCACGCCCATGGAGATCACGTAGGTGAGCGCTTCATCCACCGACATCGACAGCTCGATGCAGTCGGATTTCCTGAGCATCACGAAATAGCCGCCGGTGGGGTTGGGCGTGGTGGGCACGTAGACGCTGAGGTACTCGCCCTCCAGGTGCTCCTGCACGCCGCCGCCAGGGGTGCCGGTCTGGAAGGCAATCGTCCACACGCCCGGGCGCGGCCACTGCACCAGGAGCGCTTGGCGAAAGGCGTTGCCGTTCTCGGAGAACAGGGTGTCGGAGACTTGCTTGACGCTGGAATAGATGGACCGCACGATGGGGATCCGGCCGAGCAGGGCGTCCCACCACATGACCAGCCTGCGGCCCAGGATGTTGCTGGCGGCTGCACCGATCACCAGCACGATGGCCAGGGCCAGCAGCACGCCAAAACCCGGGATGTGCATGCCCAGCAGCCGGTCAGGCTGCCACGCCGCCGGCAGGATGTTGAGGGTCTGGTCGAGGGAGCTGACCACCCAGTTCAGCACCCAGACGGTGATGATCAAGGGGACCAGGACCAGCAGGCCCGCCAGCAGCCAGCGTCTGAGCGCAGCCATCAATCGGCCTTGGCCTCGGCAGCCGCGCTGGTGGCGGGGGCGGCTGGCGCGTCAGCGCTGGCCGGGGCGGCGGCTTCACCCCCCGGGGCGGGCGCGCTGGCGGCGGAGGCACCGGTGCCGGTGCTGCCGCCACGGAAATCGGTCACGTACCAGCCGGAACCCTTGAGCTGGAAGCCCGCGGCCGTGACCTGCTTGTGAAAGCTGGAGGCGCCGCATTGCGGGCACACGGACAGGGGGTCGTCGGAGATCTTCTGCAAAACGTCCTTGGCATGGCCACAGGACTCACACTTGTAGGCGTAGATGGGCATGACAGGTCTTGTGGGAGGAGAAAACGCAAAACCCGCGATTATAGGGAGGGGGGCCACCGTGGCCGGAGCGGTCGGGCAAGCCCCGGGCGACTGCGAAGCCCCGCCGCGTCAATAGGCCATGAACAGGTGCGGCCAGACCAGCAGCAAGAGCATGCTGCCCACAAAACCCAGGCCCAGGCAGAGCAGCACCTGCAGCAGGGCGTTGGTGCGCCGCTGCTCGGCCAGCAGCAGGTCAACCTTCTGCGCATCCTGTCCGTGCGGGCGGCGCAGGTACTCTCCCAGCAGCCGAGGCAGCTGTGGAATGAGCTTGGCATACAGCGGCGCCTCGGCCTTGAGCTGCTCCCAGAACTTCACCGGCCCGACCTGCTCGATCATCCATTTCTCGAGGAAAGGCTTGGCGGTGCTCCAGAGGTCGAGGTCGGGGTCGAGCTCGCGGCCCAGGCCCTCGATGTTGAGCAGCGTCTTTTGCAGCAGCACCAGCTGCGGCTGGATCTCGACATGAAAGCGGCGCGAGGTCTGGAACAGGCGCATGAGCACCAGGCCCAGCGAGATTTCCTTGAGCGGGCGGTCGAAATAGGGCTCGCAGCAGGCGCGAATGGCCGATTCGAGTTCGTCCACCCGGGTGGCCGCAGGCACCCAGCCCGACTCGATGTGGAGTTCGGCCACGCGCTTGTAGTCGCGCCGGAAAAAGGCTGTGAAGTTCTGCGCCAGGTATTCCTTGTCGACCTCGTTGAGCGTGCCCACGATGCCGAAATCGAGCGAGATGTAGCGGCCGAAGGTCTCGGGAGCGATGCTGACCTGGATGTTGCCGGGGTGCATGTCGGCATGGAAGAAGCCGTCGCGGAAGACCTGGGTGAAGAAGATGGTGACGCCGTCGCGGGCCAGCTTCTTGATGTCCACGCCCGCGTCGCGCAGGCGCTGCACCTGGTTGATGGGCACGCCCTTCATGCGCTCCATCACCATCACCTCGGTGCTGCAGAAGTCCCAGACGATCTCCGGGATCATCACCAGGTTCAGGCCGTTCATGTTGCGCCGCAGCTGCGCGGCGTTGGCTGCCTCGCGCAGCAGGTCCAGCTCGTCATGCAGGTAGATGTCGAACTCGGCCACCACCTCCCGGGGCTTGAGCCGCCGGCCGTCGGCCGAGAGGCGCTCCACCCAGCCGGCCATCATGTGCATGAGGGCCAGGTCCTTTTCGATGACCGGCAGCATGCCCGGGCGCAGCACCTTGACCGCGACTTCGCGGCCATCGAACAGCGTGGCGAAGTGCACCTGCGCGATCGAGGCGCTGGCCACCGGTTCGCGCTCGAAGCTGGCAAACACCTGGTCGATCGGCCGGCCGAAGGCGCGCTCGATGGTGGCCACCGCCTGGCCCGAGGGAAAGGGCGGCACCCGGTCCTGCAGCAGCGCGAGCTGGTCGGCGATGTCGGGCGGCAGCAGGTCGCGCCGGGTGGAGAGCACCTGCCCGAACTTCACGAAGATCGGGCCCAGGCCCTCCAGCGCCAGCCGCAGGCGCTCGCCGCGGGGGCGGCGCAGGTCGCGCCCGACCGAAACGATGCGGGTGAGCAGCCGCAGGCCGGGGCGTTCAAAGCTGGAAAGCACGAGCTCGTCCAGGCCGTGCCGCAGCACGGTCCAGAGAATGAACAGGCCGCGCAGCAGCCGGCTCATGCGCCGGCCTCGAGACCGCCGGAAGCGCGTGGTCGGCGGGCGATCAGCCCGCGCAGTGCCTCTGCAGCCTTGCGAGCGGCGTCGGCCAACGCGTGTGCAGGTGCATCGCCCAGCAGCCGTGCGAGGTCTTCCTCGATGTCCCAACGCAGGTTGTCAGCCAGCCAGGCCACTTCGGCCGCCAGTTGCACGTCGCCTTCGATCTGCACTGCGGGCTTGTCGCCCTGCATCAGGCGGCTGGCCACGTCCCAGGGCGCCTGGCCCTCCAGCGAAAGCACCAGGTCCGGCGCGCGCTCCGGGGCGGCCAGGTCGGCCAGGCCGGCGGGGGTGAGCAGCAGCGGCAGCGAGAAGGCGCCCCAGCGGACTTCCATCACGCTGCCCTTGCGCCGCGCCAGCCGGGCCTGGGCCTCGGGCTCCTGCATC
>CAYVGD010000321.1:0-3150 GCA_964450095.1 uncultured Polaromonas sp. | reverse complement strand
GGTGAGCGGCTTCCCCGGCGCCCCGTGAAAAATCTGCTGGGCAGTCGCCTGATCTGCTGCGCCCCCAGCACCACCGGCACGAAGAGAACACCATCAAGAACACCAAGCAAACCGGCAGCGCCACGACAGGCCTGCTTGATGAATTCGAGGGGACGGTTTCAGGCCACCGCGACGGGCACGGTTTCGTGCAGCGCGACGATGGCGAGCCTGACCTCTACCTCCCGCCCAACGAGATGCGCGCGGTCCTGCACCGCGACCGCGTCAAGGCCCGCATCGTCCGCTACGACCGCAAGGGCCGGCCCGAGGGCCGCGTCACCGAGATCCTGGAGCGCTCGCCCAACCCCATCATCGGGCGCCTGCTGCAGGAAAGCGGCGTCTGGCTGGTGGCGCCTGAAGACAAGCGCTACGGGCAGGACGTGCTCATTCCGAAGCACGCCATCGGCGCGGCCAAGTCGGGCCAGGTGGTGGTGGTCGAACTCACCGAGCCGCCTGCGCTCTTCGGTCAGCCCGTGGGCCGCGTCAAGGAGGTGCTGGGAGAGATCGACGACCCGGGCATGGAGATCGAGATCGCGGTGCGCAAATACGGCGTGCCGCACGAATTCAGCGACGAATGCCTGGCGCTTGCCCGGGCCCTGCCCGATACCGTGCGGCCGGTCGACCAGCAGGGGCGGGTGGACCTGACGGACATCCCGCTGGTCACCATCGATGGCGAGGACGCCCGCGACTTCGACGACGCGGTGTACTGCGAGCCCACCAAGGTCGGCCGCGCCAAGGGCTGGCGGCTGCTGGTGGCCATTGCGGACGTGAGCCACTACGTGCAGACCGGCAGCGCCATCGACGTGGACGCCTACGAGCGTGCCACCAGCGTGTACTTCCCCCGCCGGGTCATCCCCATGCTTCCCGAGAAGCTGTCCAACGGGCTGTGCTCGCTCAACCCCAATGTCGAGCGGCTTTGCATGGTGTGCGACATGCTGGTCACCGCCAAGGGCGAGGTGCATGCCTACCAGTTCTACCCGGCAGTGATGTGGAGCCATGCACGCTTTACCTACACCGAGGTGGCGGCCATCCTGGGCAACACGCGGGGCCCCGAGGCCAGCCAGCGCAAGGCGCTGGTGCCCCAACTGCTGAACCTGCACGACGTCTACCGTGCGCTGCTCAAGCAGCGGCAGCAGCGCGGCGCGGTCGATTTCGAGACCACCGAAACGCAGATCGTCTGCGACGATGTCGGCCGCATCGAGAAAATCGTGCCCCGCACGCGCAACGATGCGCACCGTCTGATCGAGGAGGCCATGCTCGCGGCCAACGTCTGTTCGGCAGACTTCCTGGTGCAGCACAAGCACGTGGGCCTGTACCGCGTGCACGAGGGCCCCACGCCCGAGAAAAAGGAGATCCTGCGCAACTACCTGAAGGCGGTTGGCGTGGGCGTGTCGATCAGCGACGACCCTGAGCCGGGCGAGTTCCAGCGCATCGCCGAGGCCACCAAGGACAGGCCGGATTCCCAGCAGATTCATGCCATGCTGCTGCGCTCCATGCAGCAGGCCATCTACACGCCGCACAACAGCGGCCACTTTGGCCTGGCCTATGAGGCCTACACACACTTCACCAGCCCCATCCGGCGCTACCCGGACCTGCTGGTGCACCGGGTGATCAAGGCCATCCTGTCGAGGTCGCGCTACCAATTGCCGACGCTGCCCACCCCGGGCGAGGCGCATGCCAAGCTGTCCAAGCGCCTGGCCGGGCGGGTGCCCGCACCCCAGGCCAAGCCGGAGAAGGCGCGCAAGTCCACCGCCGAGCAACTGGGCTGGGAGGCGGCCGGCCTGCACTGCAGCGCCAACGAGCGCCGCGCTGACGAAGCCAGCCGTGACGTGGAAGCGTGGCTCAAGTGCAAGTACATGCGCGAGCACTTGGGCGAGGAGTTCGGCGGCGTGGTCACGGCCGCCACCGGCTTCGGCATCTTCGTGACGCTCGATGCCATGTACGTCGAGGGATTGGTGCACATCACCGAACTGGGTGGCGAGTACTTCCGCTTCGACGAGGCCCGGCAGGAACTGCGCGGCGAACGCACGGGCATCCGCTACGCCATCGGCTCGCGGGTGCGCGTGCAGGTCAGCCGCGTGGACCTGGACGGCCGCCGCATCGACTTCCGCCTGGTGCACGAAGCCGGGGACCCGGTGGCACGTGCCCTGCGGGAAAAGCGCGAGCCCGGCGAAGAGCGCTCCTCCGCCCGGCGCGAGAAGGGGCGTGCCCGCGAAGAGGCGCCTGCACCGCGCAGCGCCCGTGCGGCCTTGCTCTCGCCCATCCAGTCGCTCAAGGCGGCCGTGAAGAAGGCGGCGTCCAAGGTCGGGCGCAAGCCCGGCCGCAAGGCGCGTCGCTGAAGCCGAAGGTCCGCAGAGCATGCGCATCCTGGGTTTCCTGCTGGAGGTGGTGTTCCAGTTGCTGGTGGGTGCGGCGCTGCTGCGCGCCTACATGAACGGCCTTCGCACCAACATGCAGGTGCAGCCGGGCATTTTCGTGATGGCCATCACCGACTGGATCGTCAAGCCGCTGCGGCGATGGCTGCCGTCTTCGGTGGTGCGCGCCCGCCTCGACTGGGCCAGCGTGATCGCCGCCGTGCTGTTGGCCCTGGCCTATGCCCTGCTGTGGGGCAGCCTGGTGGGCATGGTCTACGGCGGTGCTGCCTTGTCGGTGGCGGGGGCTGGCCTGGCTGCCATGGCCTTCGGTTTTTTCGTGCGCGTGGCGCTGCAGACCCTCAGCCTGCTCCTGCTGGGCTATGTGCTGCTTTCGTGGCTGCAGCCGGGCTCCTACCTCTACGCCACGCTGGCCCGCCTGGTGGAGCCTGTGCTGGCGCCCGTGCGGCGCTGGGTGCCCCTGGTCGGTGGCATTGATCTGGCGCCCATGGTCCTTTTGGTGCTGCTGCAGGTGGGTGTGATGCTGCTCAGCTGAGCACGCAGCCCGGGCGGCGAAAGCGCCTGGGGATCACCGTCTGCGCGTCAAAACCTGGGCTCTCAAAGCCTGCATGTCAACTCTGGGGCTTCCGCCCTGCAGCAGGGCGGAGGCGGTCAGCACCCTGCCGGGCTGCGCCTGCGCCCAGTCGTCGGCGATGCGACCGTGCTCGAACACCGACTGAAGTGCAGCCGCCCGGGCAGCCAG
>CAYVGD010000320.1:0-3150 GCA_964450095.1 uncultured Polaromonas sp. | reverse complement strand
AAATCCACCACCAGGGGCGCATCGCAACCCAGGGCCTTCAGGTCGGGCAGTTCCTGGAACTCCACGCCGTGGATGGTTTCGTTGCTGCAGATGTGCACGTAGGCTGCGTCTGCACCAAGCTGCCAGGAGCTTGGCGCCGGCACGCTGAGAAAACCGCTCGCCTGGGCCGAAGCGGCCACGCGCGCCTGGCCGTACTTGCCGGCTTCCTTGTGCGATTTCTGGCTCCAGGTGCCAGTGAGCACGAAGTCCATGGCGCCGCCGCGCGAGAGGTTCATGGGCACGATGGCGTTTTCAGCCAGGCCGCCGCCTTGCATGAACAGGATCTTGAAATGAGCGGGCACCGCCAGCAGCTCGCGCAGGTCGCGCTCGGCCGCTTCATAGATGGAGATGAACTCCTTGCCGCGGTGGCTCATCTCCATCACGCCCATGCCGCTGCCGTGCCAGTCCAGCATCTCGGCGGCGGCGGTGCGCAGCACCTCCTCGGGCAGCACGGCCGGGCCGGCGGAAAAGTTGTAGGGGCGGGCCATCACTCGGCGGTGGGCTCGGCGTCGGCCTCGCCTTCAACCTGCCCGTTGGCATCGTTCTCGACGATGCGCTGCAGGCCCGACAGCTGCGATCCGTCGTCCAGGCTGATCAGCGTCACGCCCTGGGTGGCACGGCCCATTTCGCGGATCTCGGCCACGCGGGTGCGCACCAGCACGCCGCGGTCGGTGATGAGCATGATCTCGTCGTCGCTGTGCACCAGCGTGGCAGCGACCACTTTGCCATTGCGCTCGCTTTGCTGGATGGCGATCATGCCCTTGGTGCCGCGTCCGTGGCGCGTGTACTCGCCGATGGGCGTGCGCTTGCCAAAGCCGTTGACGGTGGCGGTGAGCACGCTCTGCGCCTCGTCTTCGGCCACCAGCATGGCGATCACGCTCTGGCCGTCTTCCAGCATCATGCCGCGCACGCCGCGTGCATTGCGGCCCATGGGGCGCACGTCGTTCTCATCGAAGCGCACGGCCTTGCCGCCGTCGGAGAAAAGCATCACGTCGTGCTTGCCGTCGGTGAGCGCCGCGCCAATGAGGAAGTCGCCTTCGTCCAGGTCCACGGCGATGATGCCGGCCTTGCGCGGGTTGTTGAATTCGTCCAGCGCCGTTTTCTTCACCGTGCCCATGGAGGTAGACATGAACACGTAGTGGTCGGCCGGGAAGCTGCGCGCCTCGCCGGTGAGGGGCAGCACGACGGTGATCTTCTCGCCTTCCTGCAGCGGGAACATGTTCACGATCGGGCGGCCACGCGAGCCGCGCGACCCGGCCGGCACCTCCCAGACCTTGAGCCAGTAAAGGCGGCCACGGTTCGAGAAGCACAGGATGTAGTCGTGCGTGTTGGCGATGAAGAGCTGGTCCACCCAGTCGTCTTCCTTGGTGGCCGTGGCCAGCTTGCCGCGGCCGCCGCGCTTTTGGGCGCGGTACTCCGACAGCGGCTGGCTCTTGATGTAGCCCAGGTGCGAGAGCGTGACCACCATGTCGGTGGGCGTGATCAGGTCTTCGGTGGACAGGTCGAACGAGCTGTTCTCGATCAGGCTGCGGCGCACGCCCAGCTTGCTCTGGCCGAACTCCTGGCGAATGACCGTGAGCTCTTCGCTGATGATGGTGGCCACGCGCTCGGGTCTGGCCAGGATGTCCAGCAGATCGTCGATTTCGGCCATCACGTCCTTGTATTCGCCGACGATCTTGTCCTGCTCCAGCCCCGTCAGGCGCTGCAGGCGCATCTGCAAAATTTCCTGGGCCTGCACGTCCGACAGGCGGTACAGCCCGTCCTTGCCCATGCCGTGGTCGCGTTGCAAGCCTTCGGGGCGGTAGTCGTCTGCATTGACCGTGCTGCCGTCGGCCTTGGCGCGGGTGAGCATCTCACGCACCAGCTGGCTGTCCCAGCTGCGGGTCATCAGCTCGGCCTTGGCCACCGGCGGGGTGGGTGCCTCGCGGATGATGCGGATGAATTCGTCGATGTTGGCCAGCGCCACCGCCAGGCCTTCCAGCACATGGCCGCGCTCGCGCGCCTTGCGCAGGTTGTACACCGTGCGGCGGGTGACCACCTCACGGCGGTGCGACAGGAAGACCGAGATCAGGTCCTTGAGGTTGCACAGCTTGGGCTGGCCGTTGACCAGCGCCACCATGTTCATGCCGAAGGTGTCCTGCAGCTGCGTCTGCTTGTACAGGTTGTTGAGCACCACCTCGGGCACTTCGCCGCGCTTGAGCTCGATGACCAGGCGCATGCCCGACTTGTCGGACTCGTCCTGGATGTGGCTGATGCCCTCGATCTTCTTTTCGTGCACCAGCTCGGCCATGCGCTCCTGGAGCGTCTTCTTGTTGACCTGGTAGGGCAGCTCGTCCACGATGATGGCCTGGCGCTGGCCTTTGTCGATGTCCTCGAAGTGGCACTTGGCGCGCATGACGATGCGCCCGCGGCCGGTGCGGTAGCCCTCCTTGACGCCGCTCATGCCGTAGATGATGCCGGCCGTGGGGAAGTCGGGCGCCGGAATGATCTCCATCAACTCGTCGATCGTCGCATCCGGGTTCTTCAGCAGGTGCAGGCAGGCGTCCACCACCTCGTTGAGGTTGTGCGGCGGGATGTTCGTGGCCATGCCCACGGCAATGCCTCCCGAGCCATTGACCAGCAGGTTGGGCAGGCGCGTGGGCAGCACCAGCGGCTCTTTTTCGGAGCCGTCGTAGTTGGGGCCGAAGTCGACCGTTTCCTTGTCAATGTCGGCCAGCAACTCGTGCGCGATCTTGGCCAGCCGGATCTCGGTGTAGCGCATGGCGGCCGCGTTGTCGCCATCTACCGATCCGAAATTGCCCTGGCCGTCCACCAGCATGTGGCGCATGGAGAAGTCCTGCGCCATGCGGACGATCGTGTCGTAGACCGACTGGTCGCCGTGCGGGTGGTACTTACCCATGACGTCACCGACGATACGGGCCGACTTCTTGTAAGGCCGGTTCCAGTCGTTGTTCAGCTCATGCATGGCGTAGAGCACCCGGCGGTGCACCGGCTTGAGGCCGTCGCGCGCATCGGGCAGGGCGCGGCCCACGATCACGCTCATGGCGTAATCCAGATAGCTGCGCCGCATCTCCTCTTCCAGGCTGATGGGAAGGGTCTCTTTGGCAAATG
>CAYVGD010000319.1:0-3209 GCA_964450095.1 uncultured Polaromonas sp. | reverse complement strand
ACGGGATAACCGGGCCGCACAGCAGCTCGTCGCCGCGCTCCACCGTGGCGTCGTCGGGCTTGCCCCCCAGGTAGTCGAAGACGGTGGCGGTCTCTTCGAAGAAGAGCGGCAGGTAGTACTCGATGCCCGCCGTGGCCACGCCATTGCCCATGTCCTTGTAGATGCGGCTCTTGGTCGGGTCGCCTTCGAGCAGCTCGCGCCAGCGGCTGCGAAAGCGCGCGCGCGCCGCATCGTCCATGGGGAACTCGCGGCCGGGCAGGAGCCGCACCTCGGGCACGGGGTAGAGGCTGCGCTGGCTGTCCGGATCGAAGGTGCGGATGGAGTCCACCTCGTCATCGAACAGGTCCACCCTGAAGGGCACAGGCGAGCCCATGGGAAAGAGGTCGATCAGACCGCCGCGCACGGCGTATTCGCCGGGGCTGACCACCTGGGTCACATGGCTGTAGCCGGCCAGCGTGAGCTGCGCGCGCAGCTTGGCCTCGTCGAGTTTTTGCTTGACCTTGAACTCAAAGGTATAGCCCGCCAGGAAGCTCGGCGGCGCCAGGCGGTACAGCGCCGTGGTGGCCGGCACGATCACCACGTCCGCGCCCTGCTCGGCATCGCGCTGGTTGATGCGCCAGAGCGTGGCCAGGCGCTCGCTGATCAGGTCCTGGTGTGGCGAGAAGCTGTCGTAGGGCAGGGTTTCCCAGTCGGGGAACAGCGCGCATCGCAGCCCGGGTTCGAAAAAGGGCAGTTCGTCCAGCAACCGCTGGGCGGTGGCGGCGTCCGGCGTGACGATGGCCGTGAGCTTGCCGGCCTGCTTTTCGCGAAGCGCCAGCCGCGCCAGCAGCAGCGCGTCGCTGGAGGCCACGGGGCGGGGCAGGGTGTAGCGCTTGCCAGGAGAGAGCTTGGGCAGTTCCATGGAGATGACAGGGCGCCAGAAGGCGCAGCAAACACGAATACCCCAAACCGCAAGGAGTGGGGTGGGGGCCGTTTTCGGCGAAAGGCACGCGCGACGGGTGAGGCAGACGCGGTCGGGATTCTAGAATCCCCCGCAGCTCATGAATGCCCCCGCCCCCACCCCAGAGGCCCCCCGCGTGCGCGGCCGGTGCTACGCGCTCATTCCCTGTGCCGGTGTCGGGGAGCGTGCCCGCAGCCAGGGACAGCCCGCCTGGCCCAAGCAGTACCAGGACCTGGCCGGCCGCCCCGTGCTGGCCCACACCCTGTCGGCCTTTCGGGCCTTGGGCGATGCGCTCTCGGGTCTGGCCGTGGTGCTTTCACCGGCCGATGGGCTGTTCGAGCAGCGCCTCGGCCAGCCAACGGGGGTGTCGCTCCTGCGCTGCGGCGGCGCCACCCGCGCCGATTCGGTGCGGGCCGGCCTGCAGGCCTGGATGGCGCAGCCTGGCGGCCCCGGCCCCATGGACTGGGTGCTGGTGCACGATGCCGCGCGGTGCCTGGTGACGCCTGCGCTGCTGGAGGCCCTGATCGCCGCCTGCAGCGAAGACGCCGTGGGCGGCCTGCTGGCGCTGCCGCTGGCCGACACGCTCAAGGCCGCCGAGTCCGGCCGCGTGGCCCACACCCTGGCGCGGTCAGGCAAATGGCTGGCGCAGACGCCCCAGATGTTCCGCGCCGGCGCGCTGCTGCAGGCGCTGCAGCATGGCCACGCCCTTGGCCTGGAGGTGACCGACGAGGCCAGTGCCCTGGAGGCCCAGGGCCTGCAGCCCCTGCTCGTGCCCGGCAGCGCCCAGAACTTCAAGATCACCTACCCGGAAGACTTCCTTCTGGCCGAGGCGGTGCTGCAAGCACGCGGCGCAGCCGCCGCACACTGAGGAATCCCCATGAAAGAAGGACAACGCCCCTCCCTGGCCCTGCGCATCGGCGAGGGCTGGGACACCCATGCGCTGGTCGAGGGCCGCCCGCTCATGCTGGGCGGGGTGCGGGTTCCCCACGACAAGGGCCTGCTGGGCCATTCCGACGCGGACGCGCTTTTGCATGCCATCACCGACGCGCTGCTGGGCGCGGCAGGGCTGGGTGACATCGGACGGCATTTCCCGGACACCGACGCCCGTTTCAAGGGCGCGGATTCGGCCGTGCTCCTGGCCGAGGCGGCGGCCCGCGTGCGCGCCCAGGGCTGGGAGATCGCCAACATCGACAGCACCGTGATCGCCCAGGCACCCAAGCTCGCGCCGCACATCCCGGCCATGCAGGCGCGCATCGCGCAGGTCCTGGGGCTGGCCAGCGCCCAGGTGAACGTCAAGGCCAAGACCGCCGAGAAGATGGGCCCGGTGGGCGAGGGCAGGAGCATGGAAGCGCGGGCCGTGGCGTTGCTGCTGGCCGCCTGACGACGCCTGCGGCTCCAACGCCGCGCCGGGCTTCGCTTTGGGACTCTTCGGCGGCGCTTGAGCGCGCCCCTGGCGCTCCGGCGTTTTTTGGCGCTGAGGGGCGAAGGAGTGAGGGGGGTGCTGAAACGCCCAGGCGCCCCCAGACTGACTTGGACGCACTCAGGTCACTCAAGTGCTCTCCGGCGGCTCGGGCGCACTCGGGTGCACTCAGATGCACTCTGGTGCACTCAGACGCACTCAGACGCACTCGGGTGCGCTCAGGTGCGCCGCAACCGGATGTGTGCGCACAGCCCGCCCGACTCGGCGGCGCCCAGCGAGAAACCGCCCCCCATGCGCAGCACCGACGCCTCCACGATGGCCAGCCCCAGCCCCGAGCCGGCGGACTGGTTGCGCGACGCATCGGCCCGGAAGAAGGGGCGGGTGAGGTGGCGCATCAACTCGGGCGGCACGCCCGGGCCGTGGTCTGAGACGGTGATCAGCACCCAGGCCTTGGTCGCCGCCGCCTTGATCTCCACCTGCGCCCTCCCGTCGGCACTGCGGCCGTAGCGGCGCGCGTTCTCCAGCAGGTTGGACAGCACCCGCAGCAACTCCACCGGGTCGGCCAGCACCAGGAGGCCCTCGGGCAGGTCCAGGGAAAAGCGCATCTGCGCATCGTCTGAAAAAGCGAACACCGCCCTCTCGACCACTTCGGCCAGGGGCACGCGTTCGAGCTTTGGGCCCTGGGGCCGGGCGTAGTCGAGGAACTTGGCGATGATGGCGTCCAGTTGCTCGATGTCGGCGGCCATGTGCGCCCGCGCGTCCTCGCTTTGCACGCTCATCTCGGTCTCCAGCCGCAGGCGCGCCAGCGGCGTGCGCAGGTCGTGCGAGATGCCGGCCAGCATGATGGCG
>CAYVGD010000318.1:0-3227 GCA_964450095.1 uncultured Polaromonas sp. | reverse complement strand
CCTTAAAAGACACCTTTAGCATTTTCAGTTCTCCTTGAATCTTTCCATTATCTTGTTTTCCCACGGCAAGAGGTTGACCATGCGTTCCGTGGCGTCGCCGGGCAGCCTGGCCCCTGATTCGGATTTGATCCATCCCAGGTATTGCTGCACGCGGTTCGCAAGGTCGCTGTCCGCCCTGACCATGATCCCAAAGCATCCGCTGTGGAAGCTTGTGCCCTGGCTGGTACCCGAGCCTGTTAGCAGGCCTGCCAGCATCTCCGAGACCAGTCCGAGGTTGAACATCTTGTGGTCCCTGAATGGTATCGATGTCTTGCTGGCTATCGCGTTCGGACCGTGCTGGGTTTGAACGTAAAGGGCCCGAGGATCATGGGTAAGGGATCCGTCCTCCGCGACCAAGGGCACGTTCAGCTCCCTACCGCTGTTGAGGGCGTGATGGACGGCATTTTCCGCGGTGGTCGGGGTGGTCATGTCGAGCACGTATCCGCCCGGTATCCTGCATGCCATCACCGACGAGCTCATCAGCTTGCCCTGGCCGCCGTATGGTACGACCAGTCGGCTGCTGCTGGTGTTCAACCAAAGCAGAATCACGTGGTCGTCGACCTGGCACTCCCTTAGGCAACCAGCAACGTAGCCGGTGTGTCCTAGGTTTTTTATCCCAAACGCCTTGACGCTGGGATCCAGGCCAGCGGTGGTCCTGATCGCCGCGGGCAGCGCCCAGTGTCCAAAGCTTTTTTTCGCGTCAAACTGGATGAAGTTTCCGCTGCCCTCGCGCTCGAGGACGGGATCCCTGGTCAGGATCCCGATATCCAGCCATTTCTTGTATCTCGGTAGAAGCTGGACGCCGTGGGTGGCATGCCCGCTGAGATGGGCGGCGACCATGTTCCTGGACACGCAGCCAGCAACCTGCTGATCGACCTTCCATCGAGAGAATATGAGCCCAAGTTCAAGCTCAAGGGACAGTGGATCCATGGATTTTTCGTAGGACATGCTTTTATTTATAGCTGCAAAGGGCCCTGCATGGCGTTTATTTTGGATCCCAGGCGCTGGATGCCCAAATGGCATTTTTTTTCTATTTTTCTCCAAATTGGCCGGTTGACACCAATATTTGGACATGCTAAGTTCGGTTCATTAGCAGACTTTGGTCATACACAACCCAAGAGGAGGCAAACACATGACCGACCGCAACTTCAACATCGTTGGCGTGAGCACGCAAGGCAAGATCCGCAAGTTCCGCGTGGCCAACGGCTCCATCGCCGACCGCACGAAGATCCTCGAGCGCGCCGGCTGCACCGACATCCACTTCATCGAGCTGCCGCAGCCCATGAGCAAGCTGGACGCCATCGCGGCCTACAAGGCCCAGCATCCCGAGGCGGCTGACATCCGCATGCCCAACGAGAAGGAGTCCAAGCCGGCGGCGACCAAGACCGTGACGGTGAAGAAGGCCAAGGGCAAGCCCGTGGCGGATGCCGCTACCGAGCTGCTCAAGGCCGTCGAAGAGGCCTAAGGGGCAGCAACCATGCTGAGCATCGAGGACACGGAGAACCTGATCAGGACCATGAGGGCCCAGGCACGCGCCCTCGATGCTGGCGCTGATTCACTGGAGGCGGCCATCGCGCCCTTCAAGGCGGCACAGGCCGGCCTTGAAACCGTGATGGAAGCCAGCCGGGCCTGGGTAGGGTTCTGGGAGGGCATGGCCAGGTCGGCCACGGTCAACACCAAGGAAGGAAAGTGAACATGTCATACAGGAAGATCGAGGTCGACGGCATCGGCTACGAATACACCGTTGGCCGAACGCATGTCAAGGTCAAGGGGCTCGGTGTTGCGCTCACAGAGGATGTGGGTCGCAAGGTTGACGTGGTCAACTACTGCGACTGCCATCCGAGCTGCGATGTTGTCGAGTCCGAGACCAAGAAGATCGCCGTGCAGCCGGCCGACGTGGCCCGCTGGATCCGCTCGATGGTTTCCGCTTGACGGCGGCAAGCCAGGTGCTATAATCCAAACCACAGACACCCAAACACAGCAAAGGAACAGGAAAACAGATGAAGAAGATCCTACTGGCCAGCGTTTTCGCCACCATGGCCGCGACCGCTGCCGTGGCGCAGGAGCCCGGTCCCCGCGCCATCAACACCGGTGGTGCCGCCGGTGCCTACCACGGCACCTTCTGCCCGCCCATCCCCGGCGTGCTGAGCAACGCCTACTTCCAGGGCTATGCCTGCACCCCCAGCGCGGGCACGCTGGAGAACATCCGCCGCGTGCTGGCGCAGCCCAGCAGCATCGGCTTCGCGCAGTTCGACGTCTACGCCCGCGAGGCCGCCGCGCGCCCCGAGGACTTCCAGCGCCTGCAGGTCATCCGCACCGACATCGCCTGCGAGGGCCTGTGGATGGTGACCCGCAATCCGGACCTGGACTTTGGTCGCCTGCTGGGACTGGCACGGCGCATCCAGTTCGTGCTGCCCGCGCAGGCCTCGGGCTCCACGGCCAGCTTCAACTACCTGCGCTCGATCGATCCCGAGGGCCTGGGCCGCGTGCCTGACGCCAACATCACCCATGTGGGCACCGCCACCGACGTGATCAACCGCATCGCCGGCAGCAACAACGGCGAGGTGGGCTTCTTCGTGCAGTTCGCCGATCCGCGCAACCAGAACATCCAGCTGATGGTGCAGAACAACCTGCGCATCATCCCGGTGATCAGCCGCGAGATCCTGCGGGCCCGTGTGGGTGACACGCCGGTCTACCAGGCGCAGACCTTCCAGCTGAGCCAGGGCGGCCTGTTCGGCATCGGCGGTCGCGGACAGCAGGCCACCACGGCCTGCACGCAGGTGGCGCTGTTCACGGGTTCCCCGGCCAGCTTTGCCGATCGCAACGGCCAGGATGACGCCCGCGAGATGATCCAGCGCCTCCAGCAGGTGCCGCGCGAGGCCCTCCTGCCGCAGGACACGGCCATCCAGGGCATCCTGCGCAGCGCCACCCGGCTGAGCCAGGCCGCGGTTGACCAGGCCGTGGCGGGTGTTGAGTCGGCGCGCCGCGCGGTGGAGGGCCGCTGATGCTGGCACGCATCCCCTTCTGGGGGTGGTTGGTGATCATCACCGCTACCCTCTACGCGGTGTTCAACCCCCTGGGCGTCAGCCTCTTCCACATGTGGGTGCTGACGGATCCGTTTGCCCTCATGCCCTACAACATCATGGCCACCCTGGTGGTGCTGGTCATCCTGGGGCTGGTGCTGCATG
>CAYVGD010000317.1:0-3228 GCA_964450095.1 uncultured Polaromonas sp. | reverse complement strand
CGCTGACCTCTTGCATGCCATGCAAGCGCTCTCCCAGCTGAGCTATACCCCCATATGCATCGCTTCCTGACATGTCAGCGGCGTTGCATCCGTCGAGACCAAGAGTATAGCGCGAAAAATGCGCCTTTCACAGTCCGGCTGTGTTTTTCAGCCGCTGGATCACTTTTTCTGGCGCCATCAGTTCGATCACCGCATCGAGCGAGGGCGTCTGGGGCGTACCCAGCAAGGCCACGCGCACGGGCATGGCCAACTGCGGCATCTTCAGGCCGGCCTGCGCGATCACCTGCTTGATGACCACGGCGATCGCGGCCTTGTTCCATTCGCAGGCCGACAGCGCATCGCCGAGTTGCACGAGCGTGGGACGGATCGCCTCGGTCAGGTGCGCGGCGCGGTCCTCGGCGCTGGCCTGTCCGCCCTGCACCAGCAGCACCAGCCAGTCGGCCAGTTCCACCAGCGTGGCGCAGCGGTCCTTGAACAGCGCACAGGCCTTCACCGCGCGTTCGCCCTCAAGGGCTGCACCGCGCTGCGCCAGGAAGGGCTGCACGCGGGCGGCCAGTTCCTCGTCGGGCAGGGCCTTGAGGTGCTGGGCATTGACCCAGCGCAGCTTGGCCTCGTCGAACTGCGCGGCGCTGCGGCCCAGGTGGTCCAGGTCGAACCATGCAAGGAACTGCGCGCGGCTGAAGATCTCGTCGTCGCCGTGGCTCCAGCCCAGGCGCGCCAGGTAGTTCACCATGGCGTCAGGCAGGAAGCCCTCCTCGCGGTACTGCGTGACGGGCTTGGCGCCGTTGCGCTTGCTCATCTTCTCACCCTGCTCGTTGAGCACGGTGGGCAGGTGGGCGTAGACCGGCGGCTCCTTGCCGAGCGCGCGGAAGATGTTGATCTGCCGCGGGGTGTTGTTCACATGGTCGTCGCCGCGGATCACATGGGTGATGGCCATGTCGATGTCGTCCACCACCACGCAGAAGTTGTACGTGGGCGTGCCATCGGGCCGGGCGATCACCAGGTCGTCGAGTTCCTCGTTGCTGATGGCGATGCGGCCCTTGACCTTGTCCTCCCACGCCACCTCGCCCTGGGTCGGATTTTTGAATCGCAGCACGGGCCTCACGCCCTCGGGCACGGGCGGCAGCGCCTTGCCCGGCTCGGGCCGCCAGGTGCCGTCGTAGCGAGGTTTTTGCTTGGCCGCCATCTGGCGCTCTCGCAGCGCGTCGAGTTCCTCGACGCTCATGTAGCAGGGGTAGACCTGGCCGGCAGCCTGCAGTTCGGCCAGCACCTGCTTGTAGCGGTCCATGCGCTGCATCTGGAAGAAAGGACCTTCGTCGGCGTCCAGGCCCAGCCACTGCATGCCTTCGATGATCACATCGACCGCGGCCTGCGTGGAGCGCTCGAGGTCGGTGTCCTCGATGCGCAGGATGAAGTCGCCGCCCTGGGAGCGGGCAAAGGCCCACGGGTAGAGGGCCGAGCGGATGTTGCCCAGGTGGATGAAGCCGGTGGGCGAAGGCGCGAAGCGCGTGCGGACGCGTGATGTCATGTCAGGTGGTCAAAGGGTGTCCAGGCCGCGCGCGAGGTCGGCCTTGATGTCGTCGAGGTGTTCCAGCCCCACGGCCACGCGCACCAGCCCCTGGCCGATGCCGGCGGCCTGTCGCTGCGCCTCGGAGAGCTTGCCGTGCGAGGTGCTGGCCGGGTGGGTGAGCAGCGTCTTGGTGTCGCCCAGGTTGGTGCACAGCGACAGCACCTGCAGCGCATCGAGCACATGGAAGGCGCGCCGTCGCCCATCCTCGGGGCTGGCGGCCTTCATGTCGAAAGACACCACCGCGCCGCCGAGTCCGTCCATCTGGCGCATGGCCAGCGCGTGCTGCGGATGGCTCCGAAGCCCGGGGTAATGGACGCGCGCGACAGCAGGATGCGCCTCGAGCCAGTGCGCCAGTTCCAGCGCCAGGGCGCTTTGCGCGCGCATGCGCAAATCCAGCGTCTCCAGGCCCTTGAGCACCACCCAGGCATTGAAGGGCGAAAGCACCATGCCGCTGTTCTTCTGCACGGGGAGGAACTTCTCGCGCACCATCTGCTCGCTGGCGCACAGCGCGCCGGCCATGACCCGGCCCTGGCCATCGAGGTACTTGGTGCCCGAGTGCATGACGATGTCGGCCCCGAAGTCCACCGGCCGCTGCAGCGCGGGCGTGGCAAAGCAGTTGTCCACGGCCAGCAGGGCGCCGGCGCGGTGGGCGATGTCGGCCAGGGCCGCCATGTCACACACCTCGCCCAGCGGGTTGGTGGGCGTTTCGGCGAACAGCAGCCGGGTGTTCGGACGCATGGCAGCGCGCCAGGCGTCCAGGTCGGCCTGCGGCACGGTGGTGGACTCCACGCCGAAGCGCGCGAACTCGGTGCCGATCAACTTGATGGTGGAGCCGAACATCGACTGCGAGAACACCACATGGTCACCGGCCTTGAGCAGCGAAAAGCACATCAGCATGACCGAAGACATGCCCGAGGACGTGGCCATGCAGGCCGCGGTGCCCTCGAGCGCGGCCAGGCGCTGCTCCATGCTGCGCACGGTGGGGTTGCCAGAGCGGCCGTAGGTGTCGCCTTCTTCCTCGCCGGCGAAGCGCCGGGCCTGCGACTCGGCGCTGGACTGCACGAAGCCGCTGGTCAGGTACAGGGCCTCGGAGTTCTCACCGTACTGGCTGCGCTCGACAGCAGCGCGCACGGCCAGGGTCTGCAGGCGCAGGCCATCGGGCAAGGAGCGCTGGGGTGGGGGTGAATCGGACTCGCTCATGCCGCTCCTTTCAGGCCGTCTGCGCATTGGGCAGGGTCAGGCGCGAACTGTCGGCGTCCGCGTCCTCGCCTGCGTCCACGCGCTGCTCATTCATCTTGGCGATCGACTCGGGCGTCACGTCGCCGGTCACGTACACGCCGTCGAAGCAGGATGCATCAAAGCCGGCCAGCGCCGGGTTGAGCGAGCCCACGGCGCGCTTCATGCCTTCAACGTCCTGGTAGATGAGCGCATCGCAGCCGATGATCTCGCGCACCTCTTGGACGCTGCGGTTGTAGGCCACCAGTTCGGTGGGGGTGGGCATGTCGATGCCGTACACATTGGGAAAGCGCACCGGCGGCGCGGCGCTGGCCAGGTACACCTTGCGTGCGCCGGCATCGCGCGCCATCTGCACGATCTCTCTGGAGGTGGTGCCGCGCACGATGGAGTCGTCCACCAGCAGCACGTTGCGGCCCTTGAAC
>CAYVGD010000316.1:0-3263 GCA_964450095.1 uncultured Polaromonas sp. | reverse complement strand
CCCGTGCTAAAAATCTGCCATGGGCATCTGCCCCCGCCTGGAGACACACCCGCATGGACCTCGCCTTCACCGCCGAAGAACAGCAGTTTCGCGACGACATCCGCCACTGGGTGCGGCAGAACCTGCCCACCGACATCTCGCACAAGGTGCACCACGGCCTGCGCCTGACGCGCGAGGACATGCAGCGCTGGGCCAAGATCCTGGGCAGCAAGGGCTGGCTGGGCCATGCCTGGCCCCAGCAGTTCGGCGGCCCGGGCTGGAACGCGGTGCAGCGCCACCTGTTTGAAGAAGAATGCGCGCTGGCCGGTGCGCCCCGCGTGGTGCCCTTCGGCCCGGTGATGGTGGCGCCCGTGATCATGGCCTTTGGCAACAAGGCCCAGCAGGAACGCCACCTGCCCGGCATCGCCAGCGGCGAGGTCTGGTGGAGCCAGGGCTACAGCGAGCCAGGCGCGGGCTCGGACCTGGCCTCGCTCAAGTGCCGCGCCGAACGCCAAGGCGACAAATACATCGTCAATGGCCAGAAGACCTGGACCACCCTGGGCCAGTACGGCGAGTGGATCTTCTGCCTGGTGCGCACCAGCAGCGAAGGCAAGCCGCAGACCGGCATTTCGTTCCTTTTGATCGACATGAAGTCGCCGGGCGTCACGGTGCGGCCGATCCGGCTGCTCGACGGCGAATGCGAGGTCAACGAAGTCTGGTTCGACAACGTCGAGGTGCCCGCCGAGAACCTGGTGGGCGAAGAAAACCAGGGCTGGACCTACGCCAAGTACCTGCTCAGCCACGAGCGCACCAACATCGCGGACGTCAACCGCGCCAAGCGCGAGCTCGAGCGGCTCAAGCGCATCGCCCGGGCCGAAGGCGTGTGGGACGACCTGCGCTTTCGCGACCAGATCGCGCTCCTGGAGGTGGACATCGTGGCGCTGGAGATGCTGGTGCTGCGCGTGCTCTCCGCCGAACGTTCGGGCAAGCAGTCGCTGGACATCGCGGGCCTGCTCAAGATCCGCGGCAGTGAGATCCAGCAGCGCTACACCGAACTCATGATGCTGGCGGCCGGGCCGTTCGCGCTGCCGCTCATCCAGGAGGCCATGGACGCCGGCTGGCAGGGCGACCAGGTCGGGCCGCTGGCGGGCTTTCCGGGCGATGCGCTGCACTGCGCGCCGCTGGCTTCGAACTACTTCAACATGCGCAAGACCACCATCTACGGCGGCAGCAACGAGGTGCAGCGCAACATCGTGGCCCAGACCCTGCTCGGCTGAAAGGAAGCACCATGGATTTCGACTTTTCCGACGACCAGATGCAGCTGCGCGAGGCCGTGGCCCGCTGGGTGGAAAAAGGCTACGCCTTCGACAGGCGCCGCGGCATTGCCGAGGCGGGCGGTTTTTCCAGCGAGGCCTGGTCCGAGCTGTGCGAACTGGGCCTGGCCGGCCTGACCGTGCCCGAGGCGCACGGCGGCCTCGGCCTGGGGCCGGTGGAGGCCATGGTGGTGATGGAGGAGCTCGGCCGCGGCCTGGTGCTCGAGCCGCTGGCGCAGTCGCTGATCGCCGGGCGCCTGCTGGCCCGACACGGGACAGCGGCGGTGCAGGCGCGGTGGCTGCCCGGCATCGCCTCGGGCGAGCTGCGCATCGGCCTGGCCTGGCAGGAACGCGGCGGCCGGTACCAGGCCGAGGCATGCCGGACGCTTGCCGAGGCCCAGGGCAGCGGCCACGTGATCTCGGGCACCAAGCACCTGGTGGCCGCCGGCGACCAGGCCCAGGGCTTCATCGTCTCGGCCCGGCTGGGTGACCGGCTGGCGCTCTTCGCGGTCGAGGCTTCGGCCCAGGGCCTGCACCGCAAGGGCTATGGCACCCAGGACGGCAGCCGGGCAGCCGACCTGGCCTTCGAGCGCACGCCGGCCACGCTGCTGACGGAGGCCGGGCTGCCAGCCCTGCAGGAAGCGCTGGACATGGGGGCGGCCTGTGCGTGCGCCGAAGGCGTGGGCACCATGGAAAAAAGCCTGGCGATCACCGCCGACTACATGAACCAGCGCAAGCAGTTCGGCGTGCCGATCGCCAGCTTCCAGGCGCTGCGGCACCGCCTGGCCGACATGAAGATGCAACTGGAGCTGGGCCGCTCCATGAGCTACTACGCCTGGCTCAAGCTGGACGCGCCGCCGCACGAGCGCCTCCAGGCCGTGGCCCGCGCCAAGGTGCAGCTGGGCCAGTCCATGCGCTTCGTGGGACAGCAAAGCGTGCAGCTGCACGGCGGCATTGGCGTGACCGACGAATACATCATCAGCCACTGTTTCAAGAAACTCACCCAGCTCGAGATGAGCTTTGGCGACACGCTGCACCACCTGGCCGAGGTGTCAGGCCGCATGCAGGAGACGGCCGGCGTGTTCGCCTGAGGGCGCGCTGCCGCCGAAACGGCAGGAACCCAGCCCCTGGGCGATTCTCGGCAGGCAATCTACCCTGCTTCGCCTTGGCAGTGCCGCAGCGAAACGTCCGGAGGCTGGGCCCTGCCTGGGGCTGACCGGGGGGTCCACGCCACGCGGCAACCTCTCGCCCCGGCGACAGCCAGGGGCAGTGCCGACGGCGCGAGCGTTCAGCTCAGCAAGCGGGAGGTGCGGGGCACGTGCGCCATCAGGAACTCCATCTGGTCTGCCAGGATGCGGCGATTGCGCAGGATGAAGTCTTCCCAGAGGCTGGGCACGTAGGGCGCGTACAGCAGCGGCATGCGGGCCTGCTCGGGAGTGCGGCTGCTCTTGCGGTGGTTGCAGGCGCGGCAGGCGGTGACCACGTTCATCCAGTGGTCCACCCCGTTCTGGGCGAAGGGAATGATGTGTTCCCGCGTGAGCTCGGTCTCGTGGAAATGGCCGCCGCAATAGGCGCAGACGTTGCGGTCGCGGGCAAAGAGCTTGCTGTTGGTCAACCCCGGCCGCAGGTTGAAGGGGTTGATGTTGGGCACGCCCCGGGTGCCGATGATGCTGTTGACCCGGATCTGCGACTGCTCCCCGGTCCTGGCGTTGTGGCCTCCGCGGAACAGGGCCACCTGCGCACCCGCCTCCCAGCGCACCTCTCCGGCGGCGTAGTGCAGCACGGCCTGTTCGAGGCTGATCCACGACTGTGGCAACCCCTGGGCAGAAAGCTTCAAGACCTTCAAGCGAACCTCCATGGACATGGAAACCGGCATCAATCGGTCATGCAAGGTGGGAGGGCCCCGGGGCACGCTCACACCTGAACACGCTCGATTGACAATATAACGTGAATTGCCGGCTTCCCCGTGAC
>CAYVGD010000315.1:0-3264 GCA_964450095.1 uncultured Polaromonas sp. | reverse complement strand
ACTCGGATGACAAGCGCGCAGCCCTTGCCCCGCGTAGATCCGGTGCAGGCCTGGAGCGACCCGGGCAGCCTGCGCACGCTGCGCAGCCTGCTGCTGGCCTCGCAGCGGCCCCTGGTGATCGCGGGTGGCAGCGGCTGGACACCGCAGGCCGCGCAGGCGCTGGAGCGCTTTGCAGAGAACTGGCGGCTGCCGGTGGCCAACGCTTTCCGCTTCCAGGACACCTTCGACAACCACCACCCGCTCTGCGCGGGTGATGTGGGCATCGGCATCAACCCCCGGCTGGCCGAACGCATTCGGCAAAGCGACCTGCTGCTGGTGATCGGCCCTCGCCTGGGCGAGATGACCACCGGCAGCTACACGCTGCTCAAGCCCCCGAAGCTGGCGCAGAAGCTGGTGCACATCCATGCCAGCGCCGAAGAGCTTCACCGCGTGTACCAGGCTGACCTGGCGATCTGCGCGACCATGAATGCCGCGGCCCGGTCGCTGGAGGTGCTGACCGCGCCCAAGGATGTGCCTTGGGAAGCCTGGTCGCACCAGGCGCATGCCGATTACCTGGCCAACCTGCAGCCTCCGCCTGAAGGCACCTGGCCCGGCGAGATCGACATGCCCGCGATCGTGCAGGCGCTGCAAAAGCACCTGCCCCCCGATGCCGTGTTGACCAACGGCGCAGGCAACTTCGCCAGCTGGACGCACCGCTTCTTCAGGCACCACGGCCTGGCCAAGGGCCACAAGACACAACTGGCCCCCACGGTGGGCGCCATGGGCTACGGCGTGCCGGCCGGCATTGCCGCTGCGATCACGACCGGCCGCGTGGCGCTGACCATGGCCGGCGACGGCGACTTCCTCATGAACGGCCAGGAACTGGCCACCGCTGTGCAGCACGGCGGCAAGAGCATCATCGTGCTGCTCAACAACGGCATGTACGGCACCATCCGCATGCACCAGGAGCGCGAGTATCCGCAGCATCAAAGCGGCTCACAGCTGCGAAACCCGGACTTCGTGGCGCTGGCCCGGGCCTATGGCTATGCCGGCGAGCGCATCACCCGCACCGGGGAGTTCGAGCCAGCGCTCGTGGCAGCCCTGGCGCGGCCCGAAGGCACGCTCATCGAGGTGGTGCTCAGCCCCGAAGTCATCACCACCCGAGGCACGCTTTCGGCCATCACGCAGCAGGCGCTGAGCCGCCAGGCTTGAGCGCGCCGCGCCCGGCCAACCTGGCGCGGCCGGGGTGGCGGCGGTGTTGCATTAGGTCGCCGGTGCATGGCGCACGGCCCGAGTGGTTGCAGGGCGGCATGGCGCGCGCGGGAATGAAAAAAGGCCGGTGTCTCCACCGGCCTTTTCAGTTCAGCAGGACGCTGATTACTTGACGTGCTTGCCGATCAGGCCGGCCATCTCGAACATCGAGACCTGGGCCTTGCCGAACAGCGCCTTGAGCTTGTCGTCGGCGTTGATCATGCGCTTGTTGACCTTGTCCTGCAGGCCCTTGGACTTGATGTAGGCCCACAGCTTGCTCACGATCTCGGTGCGCGGCAGGGGCTTGTCACCCACCACGGCAGACAGCGCGGGGCTCAGGGTCAGGGGCTTCATGAAGGCAGCGTTGGGGGTGCGCTTCTTGGCAGGAGCGGCCTTCTTGGCGGGCGCAGCCTTCTTGGCCGGAGCGGCTTTCTTGGCAGCGACCTTCTTGGCGGGAGCGGCCTTCTTGGCGGGCGCAGCCTTCTTGGCCGGGGCGGCTTTCTTGGCCGGAGCGGCCTTCTTCACCGCGGCTTTTTTCGCCGGAGCGGCAGCCTTCTTGGCGGGGGCTTTCTTTGCCGGAGCTTTCTTTGCAGTTGCCATGATTTTTTCCTTCTACGAGTTGAGAAATCACCGCGGAGAGCACTACTTCTCCTGGGCAGAGCGGATGCTACTGGAGAAAAAAGCGTTTTCCTAGGGAAAAAGCCCGTTTTCGCCGCCTTTGTGTTGCAGATTCGCCCTCTGGCGCCACTCTGGGGCGTGCCCTGCGTGCGTGCCCTGGGCCGCCTCACAGTGCAGCTCTTGGCGCGCGTCGTGCGTCCGCAGCCGTCCGGTGCCCCTTCCAGCCCGCGGTTTTGCAGCGTCTGGCCACCCTTGGCCGGCGTCCCCTGCGGGGCGTCATGGTGCGTTCAGCCGGAGCGGCTAAGCTCCTTCCACCATGAGCCAGAACCAGCCTTTTTCTCCCGCGACCTGCGACCTCTGCGATGCAGGCAAGAACGACACCACCGGTGCCCTGCGCGTGTTGCCGCCCCTGCTTCGCGACTTCGGAGGTTTGCGCCGGTTCGCAGGGCCGGTGGTCACCGTGCAGTGCTTTGAGGACAACTCGCTCGTCAAGGCAGCGGTTGAGTCCAGCGGGCTGGTCGCCACGTCAGGCGGCAGCGTGCCGGCGGTGCTGGTGGTCGATGGCGGTGCGTCGCTGCGCAAGGCCCTGCTGGGGGGCAACCTGGGCGCGGCCGCGGCGCGCAACGGCTGGGCCGGGGTGGTGATCGACGGCTGTGTGCGTGACGTGGCGGAACTGGCCGCGCTGCCGCTGGGCATCCGTGCGCTGGCACCGATGCCGCTGCCCACCGAAAAGCGCGGGCAGGGCGTGCGCGACGTGGCGGTGCGCATCCAAGGAGTGTGGGTGCGGCCGGGTGACTGGCTCTACGCCGACGAAGACGGCATCGTCCTGACCGTCGGACCCGCCGCCTGAGTCCGTGAGGTTGAGCGCATGACGCCAGTCATGACCGGTGCGGTCCAGCCCGGAGCCCTGCGCATGCGCCCACGGGACCCTGTCTTTCGTTGAGGACGCTTCTGCCAAGCGCATCCAGAGCGCCGACCGAGCGTTCACCGAGCGCCTCTTGCAGCACGGGTGACACACGCCGTGCCCAGCCGATACGGGGTCGGCACGGCCCCCAAGTCCCTGGCAGCCGCGCTCAGGGCGCCGACAGCCCCTTCCAGAGCATGTAGGCGGCCAACACGTAGAGCACGCTGGCGAACACCCGTTTGAGCCGCGCCACCGGCAGCTTGTGCGCGGCGCGGGCGCCCATGGGCGCCAGGAGCACGCTGAAGCTCGCCACCACGGCCAGGGCCGGCAGCCAGATGTAGCCGAAGGAGCCGGCGGGCAGGCCCTGAACGGCATGGCCGCTGGCGATGTAGCCGGCGACGTTGGCCACTGCGATCGGAAAGCCCAGTGCCGCCGACGTGGCCACCGCGTTGTGGATCGCCACGTTGCACCAGGTCATGAAGGGCACGCTGATGAAGCCGCCGCCCGCGCCC
>CAYVGD010000314.1:0-3320 GCA_964450095.1 uncultured Polaromonas sp. | reverse complement strand
TCCATCAATGCAGCCACCTTTGTGGGCTACAAGCTCTTCGGCGTCCTTGGCGCGCATGGCGGTTTTCATGTCTTCGGTGATCTGGTCTTTGAGGGCCATGGTGTCGGTCTCGTGAAGGGGTGAAAAAGAAAAAACCCGCTGGAGCGTCCTCGAGCGGGCTTTTTGGGGTTTGGCCGCTGGGGCCGCACCGTCCGGTGTATCAGTACAGCTTCTTGGGCAACTGCATGGAGCGGATGCGCTTGTAGTTGCGCTTGACGGCCGCTGCCTTCTTGCGCTTGCGCTCGGACGTGGGCTTCTCGTAGAACTCGCGTGCGCGCAGGTCGGTGAGCAGGCCCAGCTTTTCGATGGTGCGCTTGAAACGGCGCAGTGCCACGTCGAAGGGTTCGTTGTCTTTTACACGGATGGTGGTCATTGATGGGTCCAGTTGGTGCGCCGCGGGGGAGCTGATCAGGACTCCTTGTAGGCGCGGGTTTGCTAGCAAAGCCTGCGAGTATAGCACCCGCTCCAGGTGCGGCTGGCCGCGCTCTAGGCCGGTGCGAGTGCCTGCGCGCGTTCGGCCAGGGCCAGTGCGCACGCGTGCGCGGACGCCCAGGCCCACTGGAAGTTGTAGCCCCCCAGCCAGCCGGTCACGTCCACCACCTCGCCGATGAAATACAGGCCCGGTTGCTTCGATTCCAGGGTCTGTGAGGAGAGCTCGCGCGTGTCCACGCCGCCGGCGGTCACTTCGGCCTTGCGCCAGCCTTCGCTGCCCGTGGGGTGCAATTCCCAGCGGCCCAGGCTGTCGGCCAGTGCCACCAGCGCCTTGTCGGGGACGTCGCAGATGGGCTGCTCCAGCCGCGCGTCGCGTGCCGCCCAGGCGTCGGCAAGGCGTGAAGGGAGCACCTGGGCCAGTTCGTTGGCCACGCGCTTGCGCGAGCGCGCCTTGCAGGCCAACAGGTGGGACTGCAAATCCGCGGCCCGGGGAAATTCAGGCGCCAGGTGCACGCGGATCGGCCCTGCGTCCTGCCAGTAGCTGGAAATCTGCAGCACGGCCGGCCCGCTCAGCCCCTTGTGGGTGAAGAGCAGGTCTTCCGTGAAGCTCATCTCGCGCGCCTTGCCCTTGCCGGCAGCAGGCGTGGAGATCACCACCGGAAGGGCCACGCCGGCCAGCCCCGCGAAGGGCTGCCAGGACGCGTCCTCGAACACCAGCGGCACCAGGGCCGGGCGGGGCGTGACCACGCGCAGCCCGAATTGGCGGGCCAGGCGAAAGCCGAAGTCGGTTGCGCCGATCTTGGGAATGGACAGCCCACCCGTGGCGATCACCAGTTGCGGCGCCTCCACCTCGCCGCGGTCGGTCTGCAGGCGGTAGCGGCCATCGGCGTGTTCGACCGTGCCCACCCGGCAGGGCTGCCAGCGCTCAACGCCGCCAGCTTGGCATTCGGTCAGCAGCATCTGGATGATGTCCTCGGCCGATCGGTCACAGAACAGCTGGCCCTTGTGTTTTTCATGAAAGCCGATGCCGTGCTTTTCCACCAGGGTCATGAAGTCCTGCGGCGTGTAGCGCGACAGCGCCGATCGGCAGAAATGCGGGTTCTCGCCCAGGAACTGGGCGGGGGTGGCGTCACGGTTGGTGAAGTTGCAGCGGCCCCCGCCCGAAATGCGGATCTTCTCGGCCACCTTTTCGCTGTGGTCCAGCAGCAGGACTTTCAGGCCCCGCTGCCCGGCCTGCGCCGCGCAGAACAGGCCGGCCGCGCCCGCGCCGATGATGGCCACGTCAAAGGAATGCATGATGGGGCGCAAGTGTAGGCGCGCCATCCCTTGGCGCCCGTTCGCCGACGCTTCTTCAGGCGGCGCGGATGCGGCCCGGGGCCTGTTCGGCCAGGGCCAGGGCACCTGTGACCTCGCCCACCACGATCACCGAGGGGCTGGCCAGGCCTGCGGCCTCGATGTCCTGGGCCAGCCGGTCGAGCGTGGTGGCGATGTGGCGCTGGCCGGGCAGGCTCGCGTTTTGCACCACGGCCACGGGCGTGCCCGGTGGCAGGCCGGTGAGCAAGGCCTGCTGGATGTGCGCTGCGCCGCTCACCCCCATGTAGATCACCAGCGTCAGCCGCGCGGCGTGCGCGGTGGCCGCCAGGGCGCGCCAGTCGGTGCCTGCATCGCCCGGCTTGGCGTGGCCGGTGACGAACACCACCCCGTGCGCATGGGCGCGGTGGGTCAGCGGCACTTTCAATGACGTGACGGCCGCCAGCCCCGAGGTGATGCCATTGACCACCACCGGCTCGATGCCGGCTTCACGAAGGTGCTCGACCTCCTCGCCGCCGCGTCCGAAGATGAAGGGATCGCCCCCCTTGAGCCGCACCACGCGCTCGCCCTTGCGCACCTCGGTGAGCATGAGCTTTTCGATGAAGGCCTGGGGCGTGGACTTGCAGCCCCCGCGCTTGCCCACGTAGATCACGCGGGCGGCAGGCGGCGCCAGGGCCACGATCTCGTCGCTCACCAGGTCGTCCACCAGCAGCACGGTGGCCGATTCAATGGCCTTGAGTGCCTTGATCGTGAGCAGCTCCGGGTCACCGGGGCCGGCGCCCACCAACGTGCAGGAGCCTGGGATCGTGGGGTTCATGGCGTGGCCTCCAGGGCATGAAGCTGGGATGCAAGACCGACGAGATGCCCCACCTGCGCCGCGATGGGTGCGGGCACCGGCAGGTGGCCTGCCAGCACGTTGGCGGTGTAGTCGGCGGTGCTGGCAGCGTCCAGTTGCGGCGGCAGGTCGGGCAGCAAGGCCAGCGGGCCGTCCTGCTTGGCTGCCAGCGCCTGGCGCTGGCCTGCCACGAAGGCGTCGAGCGCAGGCTGGCGGCGCGGGTCGGCCACGGGCTCGCCCTCGGTGCCACGCAGCAGCAGCGCGTGTGCGCCGGTCAGGGCGAAGGTTGCGGCCATCGAGAGGGCGTATTCCGGATGCGTGTAACTGCCCACCACGATGGCCGGGCCTTCGCAGGGGTTCATGAGCTTGACCAGGCTGTGCGCCGGGTTGCGCAGCCCCACGGTGCGTCGCACGTCCAGGAGTCGCTTGAGGCCGGGCAGCAGCAGCGCCGTGGGCGCAAAACCCACCTCGCCATCTTTCAGTGGGCGCATCTCGTTCAAGGCAGACACTCCCAGGAGGCCCAGGACCTCGGCCGACGACACCCGGGTGGATTCGGTCGGTGTGCCGTGCACCAGCACGGGCAGCCCCTCGCGGGCCAGCAGCAGCGCCAGGAGCGGCGTGAGCACCGGCAGTTTGCGCGCCCCGTTGTAGCTGGGCAGCACGATGCAGGGGCGGGTCGTGGCAGGCAGGCGCTTGAGCCGTG
>CAYVGD010000313.1:0-3340 GCA_964450095.1 uncultured Polaromonas sp. | reverse complement strand
CGGCGGTGCTCAACGTGGCCCGCTACGACGTGTTCAAGCTCTCCGAGGCGGTGCTTGCCGGCCAGCCGCTGCGCGTGCAGCGCATGATCGATGGCCTGAGGGCCGAGGGCGAGGCCGAGGTGCTGGTGCACTGGGCGCTGTCGGAGGACATCCGCAGCCTCAAGCGCGTTCAGGACGCAATCGCCCAGGGTCGGCCCCTGCCGGTGGCCCTGCGAGAAAACCGCATCTGGGGGCTGAGGGAGCGGCTGTATGAACGCGTGCTGCCGCACCTGGGCGCCGCGCGCCTGGCGCAACTGCTCGAGGCGGCGCACACGGTCGACGGCATCGTCAAGGGCCTGAAATCGCCCGACTGGCCGTCCGACCCGTGGCAGGCGCTGCAGCGCCTGGCGCTGCAGTTGTGTGAGCCCTGCGCCCACGCCACGGCGCCGCGCGGCAGCCTGCGCGCAGGAGCCCACGCGGGCCGGACCTGACGCCGCCGGGCTGGGCGGTGCCCGCCCGTGCCTGGGCACACGACCACGCATGACAGCGCGTGGCTGCGCCTGACAGCGCAGGTCGGCGCAAGTCTGCCAGCCCAGGCCCGTGCCGGTTGTCCTGGGCTGCGTGCGAAAATCCCGGGGATGAACGCCCCCCTTCCGGACTCCCTCCAGGACGCAGGCCAGGCCGCTTCGCTGCCTGCGCTCATGAACCAGCTTGGTGCCCAGGCCAAGGCCGCCTCGGCCGGCATGGCACGGGCCTCGGCCGCCGCCAAGAACCGCGCGCTGCGCCGCCTGGCCGAGCTGCTGCGCGCGCAGGTGCCCAGCCTGCTGCAGGCCAACGCGCGCGACCTCGAGCGTGCAGCCGCGGGTGGACTGTCCGGCCCCATGCTAGATAGGCTGCAGCTCAGCCCCAAGATCATCGACACCGTGGCCCAGGGCTGCGAGCAGTTGGCCGCCATGGCCGATGCGATCGGCGAGATCGTGGGCCTCACCCAGCAGCCCAGCGGCATCCGCGTGGGCCAGATGCGCGTGCCCATCGGCGTGTTCGGCATGATCTACGAGAGCCGCCCGAACGTGACCATCGAGGCCGCATCGCTGGCCATCAAGAGTGGCAACGCCTGCATCCTGCGGGGGGGCTCCGAGGCCATCGAATCGAACACGGCCCTGGCCGCCCTGGTGCAGCAGGCCCTGCGCGATGCCGACCTGCCCGCGCACGCGGTGCAGCTGGTGCCCACCACCGACCGCGAAGCCGTGGGCCTGCTGATCGCCATGCCTGCCTTCGTGGACGTGATCATCCCGCGCGGTGGCAAGGGCCTGATCGAGCGCATCAGTGCGCAGGCCAAGGTGCCGGTCATCAAGCACCTGGACGGCAACTGCCATGTGTACGTGGACGACCCGTGCGACCTGGCCATGGCCGTGACCGTCGCCGACAACGCCAAGACCCAGAAGTACAGCCCCTGCAACGCTGCCGAGGGCCTGCTCGTGGCCCGGGGCGTGGCCGCCGAGTTCCTGCCGCGCATCGGCGCCATTTATGCGGCCAAGGGCGTGGAGATGCGCTGCTGCCCCGAGGCCCGGGCCCTGCTCGCGGCCGTGCCCGGCGCGGTGCTGACCGACGCCACCGAGAAGGACTGGTACGAGGAGTACCTGGCGCCCATCATCAGCATCAAGGTGGTGGTGGGCCTCGACGAGGCGATCGCGCACATCAACACCTTTTCAAGCCACCACACCGACGCGATCCTCACCCGCGACCACATGCACGCCCAGCGCTTCCTGCGCGAGGTCGACTCCTCCAGCGTCATGGTCAACGCCAGCACCCGTTTTGCCGACGGCTTTGAATACGGGCTGGGCGCGGAAATCGGCATTTCCACCGACAAGTTCCACGCCCGCGGGCCGGTGGGCATCGCGGGACTGACGTCGCTGAAGTACGTGGTGCTCGGCGAGGGCGAGATCCGCACCTGAGCCGGGCGCCGGCCCGGCGCCGCTGTTCTGTTCCAATCACCGCACGACAACAAGGAAAGTGGCTGCATGGTCCCCCACCTGATCACCGCACTGAACGGCCCCATCAACGAGCTGGAGCAGCGCGTGCTCGACTCCATGCCCGCCATCGAGCGCTGGTTCCGCCTCGAGTGGATGGAGCACACCCCGCCGTTCTACTGCTCTGTGGACATCCGCAACGCCGGCTTCAAGCTCGCGCCGGTGGACACCAACCTCTTTCCCGGTGGCTGGAACAACCTCACCCCCGAGATGCTGCCGCTGGCGGTGCAGGCGGCCATGGCGGCCATCGAGAAGATCTGCCCCGAGGCGCGCAACCTGCTGGTGGTGCCCGAGAACCACACGCGCAACACCTTCTACCTGTCGAACGTGCTGCAGCTCAAGCGCATCTTCCACCAGGCGGGCCTGAACGTGCGCTTCGGCTCGCTCAGCCCCGAGATCACCGAGCCGACCACCTACGACCTGCCCACCGGCGAGACGATCACCATCGAGCCGCTGCTGCGCACCGACCGGCGCCTAGGCCTCAAGGACTTTGACCCCTGCACCATCCTGCTCAACAACGACCTCTCGGCCGGCACGCCTGGCATCCTGGAGGACCTGCACGAGCAGTTCCTGCTGCCGCCGCTGCACGCGGGCTGGTCGGTGCGGCGCAAGTCGCGCCACTTCCAGATCTATGAGGAGGTGACCAAGCGCTTTGCCAAGCTGCTGGGGATCGACCCGTGGCTGATCAACCCCATGCACACCCACTGCGGCCAGGTGAATTTCGCCGAAGGCGTGGGTTTTGACTGCCTGCACAGCAACGTCGATGCGCTGCTGTCCAAGATCAAGCGCAAGTACAAGGAATACGGCATCAACGAGAAGCCCTTCGTCGTGGTCAAGGCCGACAACGGCACTTATGGCATGGGCATCATGACGGTGCGCGACGTCAAGGAACTGGACGCGCTCAACCGCAAGACCAAGAACAAGATGAGCACCACCAAGGACGGGCAGGCGCTCACCGAGGTGATCATCCAGGAAGGCGTGCTCACCAACGAGCGCGTCAACGAGGCCGTGGCCGAGCCGGTGGTCTACATGATGGACCGCTACGTGGTCGGTGGCTTCTACCGGGTGCATGCCGAGCGCGGCGTGGACGAGAACCTCAATGCCCCGGGCGCCAGCTTCGTGCCGCTGGCTTTCGCCGACAGCGGCCGCCTGCCCCAGCCCGGCCAGAAGCCCGGCTCCAGCAGCCCCAACCGCTTCTACATGTACGGCGTGATCGCCCGGCTGGCTCTGCTGGCGGCCAGCTACGAGCTCGAGAGCACCGACCCCGACGCCGAAACCTACGACTGACCGCCCCGCCCGCCGGCGAGCGCTAGAGTTGTTGCGCCGCAACA
>CAYVGD010000312.1:0-3341 GCA_964450095.1 uncultured Polaromonas sp. | reverse complement strand
GGGGCCGATTTGTTTCAAGTTGTGCCCCGGGGACTGAAACGCACTTGCCCCGTGCGACCTGCAAGGGGTGGCCCTCAGGCCTGCATGTTCATCACGTCCTGGTAGGCCTGCACCATGCGGTTGCGCACCTGCACGCCCATCTGCAGCCCGATCTGCGCCTTCTGCAGGTCCACCATGACGTCGTTGAGCGACACGCCGGGGGCGCCCATCTCGAAGGCCTCGGCCTGGCCGTAGGCCTGCTGCTGCGCCTGGCTGATGCGCTCGAGCGAGCGCTGGAGCTCGCCCGCAAAGCCTGCGCCCGCAGTGGCGGGGCTGGCGGCCGTGGGCAGCGCCGCGCCCTGGGCGCGGCTGAGGGCGCGCATCTGCGAGAGCACGCCTTCGATGGCGGGGGTGGACATGTCGGGCCTCCTGAAGAAGTCGGATGGAAACGGTTGTGGCTGGGCCATGAAAAGGGTTGCAGCGAGCCGGGCGTCGGGCACAAGGCGCCACTGACGGATGCACCGGCCGCCCCATCGGGTGGATGCACGGGCCGCCCCATCGGGGTGGTGCACCGGCCAGCCCATCGGGTGGATGCACGGGCCGCCCCATCGGGCGGGTGCACCGGCCAGCCCTGCGGGCAGCTTTCCGCACCCCTTGAGGCAGCAGGTCAGCAAGCGTACGGGCCACGCCCTGGCGGCATGGGCCACAAGAAGCGGGCAAAACCAGGCTTGTTCCGCCCTTGGCCGCGGCACCCGCACTTTCAAAATCGGCTGGCCTGCCCGGACTGCGCTTTCGCCTGCAACCGGTGCGGCCCACCTATGAACCAGCCGCCCTTGACGCCGCGTTCCCTTCCCCCCTTCCCGCCGGCCGTTCTGCGCGCCGGCTGCAGCGCATGAACGCGGGCGGCGGGGCAGGCAGCGGCGTGGGCCTGGCGGGCACCGTCGGCGCGCAGCCCGCGGCCGCGGCGGGCGCTTCCGGGCGCCTGTCGCATTGGCTGGCGCAGCTCAGGAGCGGTCAGGGCCCGGCCCGGCTCTGGGCCATGCTGGGCGGCTCGGCCCTGATCGCCGTGGTGGCGGCCGCGCTGCTCTGGGCCCGTGCGCCCGACTGGGGCGTGCTCTACACCAACCTGTCCGACCGCGATGGCGGCGCCATCATCGGGCAGCTGGCGCAGCTGAACGTGCCCTACAAGTTCACGGGTGGCGGCAGCACCCTGATGGTGGAGGCGGCCAAGGTGCCTGAACTGCGGCTCAAGCTCGCGGCCCAGGGCCTGCCCAGGGGCGGCAACGTGGGCTTCGAGCTGATGGACGGCCAGAAATTCGGCACCAGCCAGTTTGCCGAACAGGTGAACTACCAGCGCGCGCTCGAAGGCGAGCTGGCCCGATCGATCGGCTCCATCGGCGCGGTGGAGTCGGCCCGCGTGCACCTGGCGCTGCCCAAGCCCTCGCTTTTTGTGCGCGAGCAAAAAAAGCCCAGCGCCTCGGTGGTGCTGCAGCTGCGCGCCGGCCGCAGCCTGGACGAAGCGCAGGTCAGTGCCATTGCGCACCTGGTGTCCTCGAGCGTGCCGGATTTGTCCACCCGCAGCATCTCGGTGGTGGACCAGTCCGGCCGCCTGCTCTCGGCCCCCGAAAGCCAGGCCCGCGGCCTGGACGTGGGTCAGCTGCGCTACGCGCAGGAGCTGGAGGCACAGCTGCAAAGGCGCATCGAATCCATCTTGCAGCCCCTGCTGGGCGCAGGCAACGTGCATGCGCAGGTCACGGCCGACATCGACTTTTCCGTGGTGGAAAACACCGAGGAAAGCTACCGACCCAACCAGGAACCGGGACAGGCCGCCATTCGCAGCCAGCAGACCAGCGAGAACAACCAGGGGGCTTCAGGCGCCAGCGGTGTGCCCGGCGCCCTGAGCAACCAGCCGCCGGCCGACCCCGCCTCGCCCGTGGTGGGCGGGCCGGGCGCGCGCAACGACGCTGGCAGCCGCACCGGTGGCGCAAGCGGCCGCAAGGACGCCACGGTCAACTTCGAGCTGGACCGCAACATCCGCCACACCCAGACCGGCGCGGGTGCGCTGCGCCGCCTGACCGCGGCCGTGGTGGTGAACCACCGCACCGGCCCCAAGGGGCAGCCGCAGCCCATCCCGGCGGCCGAGCTCGAGCAGATCCGCAACCTGGTCAAGGAGGCCATGGGGTTCAAGGCCGAGCGCGGCGACTCCATGTCGGTGGCGCACAGCGCCTTCGTGCGCGAGGACAGCGACCGCGTGGCCCCGCCAGCATGGCGCGACCCGGAATACCTGGCGCTGGCACGCGCGGCGCTGCCGTGGCTGGCGGGCCTGGCCGTGCTGCTGTTTGGCTGGCTGGCCATCGGCCGCCCGCTGCTCAGGCGCCACCTGCAGCCGCCGGCAGCCCCGCCGCTGGTCACCGGCACGCCGCTGGCCGAAAACCTGGCGCCCGCCGACGCCCCAACCCAGGACCACCTGCCCCTGCAGCGCCACCAGGACAACCTGCGCTATGCCCAGGGCCTGGCCGGCGACGACCCGCGCATGGTGGCCATGCTGATCAACGACTGGATGGACAAGGAATGAGGAAGCTGCTCGCATGAACGCCGGCCTGCGCAAAAGTGCCATCCTGCTGATGTCGCTCGGCGAGGAAGCGGCGGGCAAAGTGCTCAGCCACCTGCCGCATGCTGCGGTGGAGGCCATGGGCGAAGCCATGGCCCAGCTGTCGCAGGTGCGCCGCGACGAGGTGCGCGAGGTGCTGGAGGAATTCCGCCTGGAGACCGAACAGTACTCGGCGGTGCACCTCAATTCGGCCCAGTACCTGCGCAGCGTGCTGGAAAAGGCCCTGGGCGACGACCGGGCCGCCGACCTCATGGAGACCATCCGCCAGACGCACCAGTCGGCCGGCGGCATCGAGCGGCTCAACCAGCTCGAGCCCGGCGAGGCGGTGGAGATCATCCGCGACGAGCATCCGCAGATCATCGCCACGCTGCTGGTGCACATGGAACGCGGCAAGGCCGCGCGCATCCTGGAGCTGCTGCCCGAGCGCGTGCGGCATGACGCGGTCATGCGCGTGGCCACCTTCGGCGGCGTTCAGCCCGCAGCGCTCAAGGAGCTGACGGACGTGCTCAACGACATGCTCTCGGGCGACTCCACCCGCCGCAGCCGCCTGGGCGGCGCGCGCGTGGCCGCAGAGATCGTGAACATGATGGCCGGCACCCAGGAGGAAGCCGTCATGCGCCATGTGCGCGAGCAGGACGAGGGACTGGCGCAGAAGATGGTGGACGAGATGTTCCTCTTCGAGAACCTGCTGGGCCTGGACGCCCGCGGCCTGCAGCGCCTGCTCAAGGAGCTGGAGAACGAGACCCTGGTG
>CAYVGD010000311.1:0-3353 GCA_964450095.1 uncultured Polaromonas sp. | reverse complement strand
CCATGTGCATCGGCTGCCACGGCATCAAGGGTTACCAGGCGAGCTTCCCCGAGGTTTACCGCGTGCCGATGATCTCGGGCCAGAGCGCCAAGTACATTGCCGCCGCGCTCAATGCCTACAAAAAGGGCGAGCGCAAGCACCCGACCATGCGCTCGATCGCCGAGACGCTGACCGACCAGAACATTGCCGACCTGTCCGCCTACTACGCCCAGCACGGGCTGCCCGAGGGCAAGAGCGTTGCGGCCAAGGAGCCCAAGGCCCCCAGCGCCCAGGTGGCTTCGCTGCTGAGCAAGGCCAACTGCGCCTCCTGCCATGGCGCCAACTACAACAGCCCGATCGACCCGTCCTACCCCAAGATCGCGGGCCAGCATGCCGACTACCTCTTCGTGGCGCTGAAGGCCTACAAGAACGATGCCAACCAGGTGGTGGGCCGCGGCAACGCCATCATGGCCGGCATGGCCAAGCAGTACACCAACGCCGAACTCAAGGCCATGGCCAACTACCTGGCCTCCCTGGAAGGCGACCTCAAGGTGGTGCCGCAGAGCCGCTTCCGCTGACCCGCTGCGCGCCCATGAAAAACCGCTCCTCGGAGCGGTTTTTTCGTTTCCGGGCGCCGCAGCGTGCCGGCGGACCGGGGGGCCTCAGTCGCGCGTGGCCCGCTGCTGTACGCAGGCCACGTAGGCCTGGCCGTCCGGGGGCCGGCCTGAGCGCTGGCTTTCCCAGATCATGCGGCCCAGGCATTCCATCGCCTCGTGGTGCGCGTCGTGCAGCGACTGGCGGCGTGCGGCCAGCAGCTCAACCGCCTGCCGGATGCCGCGCGGCTGGTCGATGGAGCACTGTTCGCTGATGGACAGGTGCATGGACAGGTGCAGAAAGGGGTTGGTGCGCCCCTCGGTGACTTCGTGCATGGCGGCCAGGGCGACCGCTTCGTCGGCGAAGTCGCCGTGGTATTCCGGGTGCTCCTGCACCCACTGGCCGGCCAGTGTCTCCAGCGCATCCATGGGCTGGCCGGCCCGGCTCTTGGCATGTACGGCGCAGAAGAACTTGCGCACGTCGGCTTGGGAAGGCGTGAACATCGGGCTAGCGTAGCACGCAGGCTTTTGTGTCCGCGGGCGCTCAGGCCTGCTTGGCCGCCAGCAGCCGAGAGATGGTGGCCGCCGCCTCCCGCAGGGCCGGCAGCATGCGCTCTTCCATGGCCTTGGCCGGCGTGCGGTTGGCCTGGCCGCTGATGTTGAGCGCCGCCACCGTGCGGCCACTGCGGTCCGTCAGGGGCGCGGCCATGGAGATCAGGCCTTCCTCCAGTTCCTGGTTCACCAGGCACCAGCCCTGCTGGCGCGCCTGGCGCACGCGGGCCATCAGTTCGTCCATGTCGGTGGCGGTGTGCCGCGTCAGCTTGCGGCGCTCGCTCGCCTGCAGCAGGCTGCGGGCCTGGTCTTCTTCGAGCCCGGCCAGCAGCATGCGGCCCATGGACGTGCAGTAGGCCGGCAGGCGCGAGCCCACGCCCAGGCTGATGCTCATGATCTTGTGCGTGGGCACGCGCAGCACGTAGACGATGTCGTGGCCGTCGAGCACCGCCGCCGAGCAGGACTCACCCACGCGCGCGGTCAGGGCGTGCATCTCGGGCTCGGCGAGGTTCCACATGGGCATGGACGACAGGTAGGCAAAGCCCAGGTCCAGGATGCGCGGCGTGAGCTGGAACAGCCGCCCGTCGCTGGTGACGTAGCCCAGGGCCTGAAGCGTCAGCAGGATGCGGCGGGCGCCAGCGCGTGTGAGTTCGGCCCGAGCCGCCACCTCGGTGAGCGTTTGCTGGGGCGCGTCGGCGCTGAAGCTGCGGATCACCTGCAGGCCGCGCGCGAACGACTGCACATAGCTGTCACCCGGCGCCAGCGGCGTGCTTCCCGTGCGCTCGGCGTGCCCGGAAGGGGAGGGGTGTGCGGGATTTGCCATGGCCGGATGCCTGTTCTAGAATTCATTATACGAACAAATGTTCGAATGACGAACAAATTGAGGCGCGCTGCCAAGTTCGGCTGCCACCGAGCCCCCGGAGGTGCCAGCCGGCGCCGGCGCCCCAGCGAGGAGAACCCATGATCGACAAGATCGCCCTGTCCGTCGAGGCAGCCCTGGCCGATGTGCAGGATGGCGCCACCGTGCTCATCGGTGGCTTCGGCACCGCGGGCATTCCCACCGAGCTGATCGACGGACTGATCGCGCAGGGCGCCCGCGAACTCACGGTGGTGAACAACAACGCGGGCAACGGTGAGACGGGCCTGGCCGCGCTGCTGAAGGCCGGGCGCGTGCGCAAGATCATCTGCAGCTTCCCCCGCCAGGCCGACAGCCAGGTGTTCGATGCGCTGTACCGCAGCGGCCGGATCGAACTGGAACTGGTGCCCCAAGGCAACCTGGCCGAGCGGCTGCGCGCGGCAGGGGCCGGCATCGGTGCTTTCTACACCCCCACGGGCTACGGCACCGAACTGGCCCGCGGCAAGGAAACCCGCGAGATCAACGGCCGGCACCACGTGCTGGAAATGCCCCTCCACGGCGACCTGGCGCTGGTCAAGGCCGAGCGCGGCGATCGCTGGGGCAACCTCACCTACCGCAAGGCCGCGCGCAACTTCGGCCCGGTCATGGCGACCGCTGCCCGCAAGACGGTGGCCTCGGTGTATGAGGTGGTGCCCCTGGGCGCGCTGGACCCGGAGCACGTGGTCACGCCAGGCATCTTCGTCAGCCAGGTGGTGCGCATCGAACGCAGCGCCATCCAGGCCGGTGGCTGGAGGCAGGCCGCATGAGTCGCGCCTACACCCCCCGCAGCAAGGACGAACTCGCCCGCCGCGTGGCGCGCGACATCCACGACGGCGCCAGCGTGAACCTGGGCATCGGCCAGCCCACGCGGGTGGCCAACCACCTGCCCCAGGGCGTGGAAGTTCTCCTGCACAGCGAAAACGGCATCCTGGGCATGGGGCCCGCGCCTGCGGATGGCGAGGAAGACTTCGACCTGATCAACGCCGGCAAGCAGCCGGTCACGCTGCTGCCCGGCGGCGCTTTCTTCCACCATGCCGACAGCTTCGGCATGATGCGCGGCGGCCACCTGGACATCTGTGTGCTGGGGGCCTTCCAGGTGAGCGCCACCGGCGACCTGGCCAACTGGAGCACCGGCGAGCCCGGCGCCATTCCCGCCGTGGGCGGCGCGATGGACCTGGCCGTGGGCGCGCGACAGACCTGGGTGATGATGGACCTGCTCACCAAGCAGGGCGAGCTTAACGCCCGCCTCCAAGCCGCTGAGCAAATGCTGGTTGAGGGTAAAGAGTCCGGCCAAGGCCGCGCCCAGTCAGTTGGGCAGCACGTAATCGGATCTG
>CAYVGD010000310.1:0-3372 GCA_964450095.1 uncultured Polaromonas sp. | reverse complement strand
CATCTTCTCGCGCCACTCCGAGCAGGTGTCGGCGAGCTCGGCGGGGATCTCGCCGTACTCGAACTTCATGCCCTGCGACGCGTCGTCCCACCAGATGGCCTTCATCTTGATGAGGTCGACGACGCCCTTGAAGTTCTCCTCGGCGCCGATCGGCACCTGCAGCGGCACCGGATTGGCCTTCAGGCGCAGCTTCATCTGGTCGTAGACCTTGAAGAAGTTGGCGCCGGTGCGGTCCATCTTGTTGACGAAGGCCAGGCGGGGCACCTTGTACTTGTTGGCCTGGCGCCAGACGGTTTCCGACTGGGGCTGCACGCCGCCCACGGCGCAATACACCATGCAGGCGCCGTCCAGCACGCGCATGGAACGCTCCACCTCGATGGTGAAGTCCACGTGACCGGGGGTGTCGATGATGTTGAAGCGGTGCTCGGGGAAGGAGTTGTCCATGCCCTTCCAGAAGCAGGTGGTGGCGGCGGACGTGATGGTGATGCCGCGCTCTTGCTCCTGCTCCATCCAGTCCATGGTGGCTGCGCCGTCGTGCACCTCACCGATCTTGTGGTTCACGCCGGTGTAGTAAAGGATGCGCTCGGTCGTCGTGGTCTTGCCGGCGTCGATGTGCGCCGAAATACCAATGTTGCGATAGCGCTCGATGGGAGTCTTGCGAGCCATGGTGAACCTCTTGGGAATTCAGATTGGGAAAATTCTTAAAACACGTACGCCCTGCAGGCTTTGCAGGGCGTAACGTGCGGCCATCGGCCCGGAGCGGGTGGCTGGAAACCGCAGCGACCCCGGAGGATCGTGGAAATTTCCGGACTCCCGCGACGACGGACCCAGGCCGCGCAGCAGCCCTGCTGCTTAGAAGCGGAAGTGCGAGAAGGCCTTGTTGGCCTCTGCCATGCGGTGCACTTCGTCACGCTTTTTCATGGCACCGCCCCGGCCTTCGGTGGCTTCCATCAGTTCGTTGGCCAGGCGCAGGGACATGGACTTCTCGCCGCGCTTCTTGGCGGCTTCCTTGAGCCAACGCATGGACAGGGCCAGGCGGCGCACGGGACGCACCTCCACCGGCACCTGGTAGTTCGCGCCACCCACGCGGCGGGATTTCACTTCCACCATGGGCTTGACGTTGTTGATGGCGATCGTGAAGGCTTCCAGCGGGTCTTTGCCCGGGTTCTTCTTCTCGATGAAGTCGAGCGCGCCATAGACGATGCGCTCGGCCACAGCCTTCTTGCCGCCTTGCATGATCACGTTCATGAACTTGGCGAGCTCGACATTGCCGAACTTCGGATCCGGCAGGATTTCACGTTTAGGGACTTCGCGACGACGTGGCATTTCTTACCTCTTGCTTCAGTTGGCACCGCCTTCTGGGCAGCACCGCGAGGGCCATGAGAACCCCCACTTACTCGACCGACACCCGACACGGGCGCTTGGGTCACTTCGCCTGATGCGCCTGCCAGGGCGACCAGACACCTGTTTTTGAAAGTCCGCCGCAGCTGCAGCGCTTTCCGGCGGGACGGCGGCCTCGAGGCCGGCACCCACCGCGGGCCAGCGATTACTTGGCCTTGGGCTTCTTCGCGCCGTACTTGGAGCGGGCCTGCTTGCGGTCTTTCACGCCTTGCAGGTCCAGCGAGCCGCGCACGATGTGGTAGCGCACGCCGGGGAGGTCTTTCACACGGCCGCCGCGCACGAGCACCACGGAGTGTTCCTGCAGGTTGTGGCCTTCACCGCCGATGTACGAGATGACCTCGAAACCGTTGGTCAGGCGCACCTTGGCGACCTTGCGAAGCGCCGAGTTCGGCTTCTTGGGCGTCGTGGTGTACACACGGGTGCACACGCCACGGCGCTGGGGAGAGTTCTGCATCGCGGGGCTCTTGGATTTGGTCTTCTCGACCTCCCGGCCCTGACGCACGAGCTGATTGATGGTTGGCATTAAAAAAACGTCCCTAAACGTTGGTTTTGTTCACGAAAAATGAACACGCGAGATTCTTCCGCCGAAAGTCGGAAAGCCCGCCAGTGTAGCAGCACCCCGGCAGCGCGGCAAATTCAGGCAACCGGGCCCCAGGCCCAGGGCGCTGCCGAGACCGGCAGGATCACTTGATCCAGAGGCGGATGGCGTCCCAGGCGCGGCCGATCACGCCGGCCTCCTCGACCGCCTCCAGCGCCACCAGCGGCACCTCGGCCAGGGGAGCGGCGGCGCCTTCGGTGGTGATGCGCAGCGTGCCCACCGACTGGTTGCGCTGGAAGGGCGCCACCAGCGGGTCGGGCCGCGCCACCTCGGTCTTGATGCGCCCGGCCGTGCCCGCGGGCACCGCCACGACGATGGGCTGCGGCCGGCCGAGCTTGACCACCGGCGACTTGCCCTTCCACACCGCCGGGCTCACGACGGCCTGGCCGCCGTCGAACAGCTTGACCGCCTCGTAGGCCGTGAAGCCCCAGTTGAGCAGCTTCTGCGCCTCGTTGGCGCGGGCGTTCTCGCTGGCCGTGCCCAGCACGATGGCCAGCAGGCGGCGGGGGCCGGGCTGCTTGCCGTTGCCCAGGTTGGGGAAGTCGCGCTTGGCGGTGGCGATCAGGCAGTAACCGGCGGCCGAAGTGTGGCCCGTCTTCAGGCCGTCGACCGACGGGTCGCGGAACAGCAGCAGGTTGCGGTTGCGGTCATTGGCCGCAGGCGTGCCGGGGTAGCGGTAGTTCTTGATGGCGTAGTAGCCCACGTACTCCGGAAAGTCGTTCATCAGGCGCATGGACAGGATGCTCAGGTCGCGCGCCGTGGTGGTGTGGCCGGGCTCGGTCAGGCCTTCGGGGTTCTTGTAGGCCGTGCTCTTCATGCCCAGGGCCTTGGCCTGCTCGTTCATGCGCTCGACGAAGCGCTCGACGCTGCCCGACACACCTTCGGCCAGGGCCACGGTGGCGTCGTTGCCCGACTGCACGATCATGCCCTTGATGAGGTCCTCCACCGGCACCTGCATCTTGGGGTCGATGAACATGCGCGAGCCCGGCATCTTCCAGGCGCGCTCGCTGACCGGCAGCGGCTGCTGAAGGTCGAGCTTCTTGGCCTTGAGCGCATCGAACACCAGGTAAGCGGTCATGAGCTTGGTCAGCGACGCAGGCTCCAGGGGCGTGTCGATCTCATGGGCCGCCAGGTACTGGTTGGCCGTCACGTCCAGGAGCAGGAAGGAGCGCGCCGCGATTTCCAGCGGCTGCGGCGTCTGGGCCGAGGCGGTGGAGGTCGCGCAAAGACCGGCGAAGGCAGCGGCAAGCAGGAGGGCAAAGGTGCGGCGGAGCATGGCAGGCAGGAAGGAAGAAGACTGTGGTTGCGCAAAGTCGCGCGGGGCCGGCGGGAAAGTTCAGGGGCAGGGAGGGCGGCGCAGGAAGCCAAGGACC
>CAYVGD010000309.1:0-3385 GCA_964450095.1 uncultured Polaromonas sp. | reverse complement strand
TTGCCGACGACGAGGCCCGGCGTGCCATCCTCGACCTTCGCCAGCGCATGGAGCAGTTGCAAAAGCGCCAGGCCGACGACGCGCAGCAAGCCAGCGCGGCGCTCGCCAGGGCCCAGGAGGAAACCGCGCAGCTCAGGCGCAGCCTTCTGGAACTGGCGAACCAGATCGAGCAGATCGGCGCCGACGTGTCCCGCCTGCGCGGGCAGGACGAGCAACTGGCCCGCGAACTCGCCGAGGTGCAGCGCCGGCTCCGGGACGTCTCGGGTGGCCTGGAAGACCGGCTGCGCCGGATGGAGCCGACCAAGGTGAGCGTGGACGGGCGCGATTTCCTGGCCGAGCCTGCTGAAGTGCGCGACTTCGACGCTGCGCTGGCGGTCATGCGCAAGGGCGAATTCGCGCAGGCCCAGACCGCCTTCGCCAGCTTTGTGCAGCGCTACCCGGCCAGCGGCTACAAGCCCTCGGCCCTGTTCTGGTTGGGCAATGCGCAATATGCGTCGCGCAACCCGAAGGAAGCACTGGTGAGCCTGCGCGCGATGCTTGCCGCCGCTCCAGACCATGCCCGCGCCCCCGAGGCCTTGTTGGCAGTGGCCAATGCACAGCTCGAGCTCAAGGAGCCGCGGCCGGCGGTGCGCAAGACCCTGGAAGACCTCATCCGCGCCTATCCGCAGAGCGAGGCAGCGGGCATCGCCAAAGACCGGTTGGCCAAGCTCAAGTGAACCTTGGCATTCGGCGGCGGTGCAGGGCCATGGCCCGGCCGCCGAGGCTGAGGCTCGGCCGTCGGCCTAAAATTCGGCGATGAGTTCAGTCGAGTTTCAGGCCCTCTACCAGCAGGTGCTGTGGGCCGCCTTTTCCGTGGCCGTGGTCTTCGGCGCCATCGGCCAGCGCACGCATTTCTGCACCATGGGGGCGGTCAGCGACATCGTGGTCATGGGCGACTGGATGCGCATGCGCATGTGGGCCCTGGCTGCGGGCGTGGCCATCATGGGCTTTCAGGTGCTGGCCTGGACCGGTGCCATCGACCCGGCGCAAACGCTCTACGCTTCTTCTCGCTTCATCTGGCTTTCTGCGTTGGTCGGGGGCATGCTGTTCGGCCTGGGCATGGTGCTGGGCTCCGGCTGCGGCAGCAAAACCTTGATCCGCGTTGGCGGCGGCAACCTCAAGTCGCTGGTGGTGTTCGTCGTGATGGGGCTGACCGGCTACGCCACCATCAAGGGCATCACGGCCGTGGCCCGTGCCTCCACCGTGGACCGCGTCGCCCTGGATCTGACGGTTCAGGCGTCTTTGCCGGTGTGGCTGTCGCAGTGGACCGGGCTGTCCGCTTCCAGCCTGGGCCTGGCACTGGGCCTGTCCCTGGGCGGAGCGCTGGCCCTTTGGGCCTTGAGCAGCGCGGCCCTGCGCCACTGGGAAGGCCTGCTGGGCGGACTGGGCATCGGCGCTGCGGTGGTCGCCATGTGGTGGGTCAGCGGTCACCTGGGTTTCGTGGCCGAGCATCCTGAGACGCTGCAGCCGGTGTACCTGGCCACCAATTCCGGACGGATGGAGGCCTTCAGCTTCGTGGCGCCCATCGCCTACACCCTGGATTGGCTGATGTTCTTCAGCGACAAGAGCAAGCTGCTCACCGTGGGGGTGGTGTCGGTGCTCGGGGTGGTGGTGGGCTCTGCCGCGCAGGCTCTGGCCCGGGGCAACTTCCGCTGGGAGGGCTTTCGCGAGACACAGGACACCGCCAACCACCTCCTGGGCGGCGTGCTCATGGGCGTAGGAGGCGTCACGGCCATGGGTTGCACCATTGGCCAGGGTCTGTCCGGCCTTTCCACGCTGAGCCTGAGCAGTTTCGTGGCGCTGGGCGGCATTTTGCTTGGCGGTTGGCTCGGCCTGCGCTGGCAGATGTGGCGGCTGGAGCAAAGCCTGTGACCCTGCTCCACGTTCCATTGGAGGATGCTGGGGCAGACCTTCAGGCGCTTGACCTCCTCGAGGCCCCTGATGAGGCCAGGCGCTTCGGCGGTTTGTCGCGGCTCTACGGAGAGGAAGGTGCGCAGCGCATCCGCGAGGCCCACGTGGTGGTGGTCGGTCTGGGCGGCGTGGGCTCGTGGGCGGCCGAGGCGCTGGCACGCAGCGGCGTGGCGCGCCTGACGCTGGTGGACCTGGACCACATTGCCGAATCCAACGTCAACCGCCAGATCCACGCACTCACCCCCACGCTGGGCCTGGCCAAGGTCCAGGCGATGAAAGAACGCATTGCCCACATCCACCCCGGTTGCGAGGTGCGGTGCGTCGAGGAGTTCGTGGATGCGCACAACTGGCCTGCGCTGGTGGTGTCCCCGGAGACCTCGCGCCTGCAGCCCTGGGTGATCGACGCCTGCGATCAAGTGCAGGCCAAGACGGCCATGGCCGCCTGGGCCTTGCGCACGGGCGCGGGCTTCATCAGCATCGGCGCCGCGGGCGGCAAGCGCCACGCCCACCAGGTCGACATCGAAGACCTGGCCAACGTGACGCACGACCCTCTGCTGGCCCAGCTTCGGTATCGCCTGCGCAAGCACCATGGCGCTGCACGCCAGAAGAAGATGGGCGTTGCGTGCGTGTTCAGTCGCGAGCCGGTGCTTCAGCCCGCCAGCGCCTGCCAGGCTGGCACTGCAGATCACAAGCTCAACTGCCATGGCTATGGATCGGTGGTGAGCGTGACGTCCACCTTCGGTCTCTGCGCTGCTGGCTGGGTGCTCGACAAAATTGCTGAGCTCTCTCGGAAGAGCTGAAATTCACGCTATACTCTCGCTTCTCAGCAGGTGGTGAACACCGTTGAGCCAAGCCTGAAAGTGCTGCAGTCTCTGCGGTCTTTCTCACTAGGCAAGGGTCGTTAGCTCAGTCGGTAGAGCAGCGGACTTTTAATCCGTTGGTCGCGTGTTCGAGTCACGCACGACCCACCAAACACAAGAAAACCCAGTGCAGTGATGTGCTGGGTTTTTTCTTTTCCTGGATCGCTTCGGCAGTGCTTTGCCTAACGCAGGCAATGGATTGAGCCGGTGGATTGCCTTCGGCAAGGTCGTTGGCCCAGTCGAATTTGACGAGCCAACCGCGAACCGATTAGACGCCATCAGCCCAGGGCATGAAGCCCGGCTGCCATTGGCTCAGCGGACGGCGTCGGTTCGCGCTTCAAGGCTTGGAGCGCAGCGATAGACGAGCACGAATTTGCGGCCTTTTCCTTGGGCATCTTGAGGGGCGCTTTCTTCCAAAGCCATGCTCTGGTGACCGTGGCTTTCGCAGTGTGCTGCCGCTTGCGCGTAGAGCTCGCGCCAGGTGGCCAGGGCGGGAGCGCCTGTCGCTGCAGGCGCTGACAGCGTGTGGCGGTCGGCTGAGACCGTCTGGCGCTCCGTCGAAGATGCGCAGCCAG
>CAYVGD010000308.1:0-3416 GCA_964450095.1 uncultured Polaromonas sp. | reverse complement strand
CCAGGTCGGAGCGCACCATGCGCTGCACGCCGGCCGACAGCGCCACGTCGGCATGCGCGAAGCCCTTGTGCACGCGGTAGCTGATGGCGCGGTCGTTGTAAAGCGAGGCAAACACCTCTTTCATCTTGTGCAGCACCTCATCAATGCCCACCACGTTCAGGAAGGTCTCCTGCTGGCCGGCAAAAGACGCATCAGGCAGATCTTCAGCGGTGGCCGAGGAACGCACCGCGAAGCTGGCCTGGGGGCTGCCAGCGCTCAGGCGGACAAACGCCTCGCGGATGGCCTGCTCCAGGTCGGCTGGAAAAGGCTGGGCCTCGACCCACCCGCGGATCTGCGCGCCGGCCTCGGCCAGGGCCTTCACGTCTTCGGTGTCCAGCGTGGCCAGACGCTGGTTGATCCTGTCGGCCAGGCCCGCGTGCGACAGAAACTGGCGGAAGGCATGGGCGGTGGTGGCAAAGCCGGTAGGCACGCGCACGCCGCCGGGCAGCTGCGAGATCATCTCGCCGAGGCTGGCGTTCTTGCCGCCCACGGACTCGACGTCGCTCATCCTCAGTTTTTCAAACGGCACGACCAGGTCGGTCGCCTCGAACAGTTGGGACATGACAAAGCTCCAGGAGGTTTAAAAACCGGGGGGCGAGACCATGGGCGGCCGGCAGCTTTGTGCTTGTTCGAATGGGCTGCAGCAGCGGGCCATGGGCCGAAGCGTCTGATAATCCGAGGCATTGTAGAGGCCGCTTCCTGCGGGCTCCGTTCGCATTACGTCATGTCAACACGCACCGTTTTCTTCATCTCAGACGGAACCGGCATCACGGCCGAGACCTTCGGCAACGCCATCCTGGCGCAGTTCGAAATCAAACCCCGCCACGTGCGCCTTCCCTTCCTGGACTCGGTGGACAAGGCGCACCAGGCGGTGCGTCAGATCAACCACACGGCCGAAATCGAGGGCCGCCGACCGATCGTGTTCACCACGTTGGTGAACATGGAGGTGCTGGCCGTGATCCGCGGCTGCGAAGGCATGCTTCTGGACATGTTCGGCATGTTCGTCGAGCCGCTGGAGGCCGAGCTGGGCATCAAGTCCAACCACCGCGTGGGCCGCTTTTCGGATGTCTCCAAGAGCAAGGAATACGACGACCGCATCGAGGCGATCAACTTTTCCCTTGCGCACGACGATGGCCAGAGCCACCGCGACCTCGAAGCCTCCGACGTGATCCTCGTGGGCGTGAGCCGCAGCGGCAAAACACCCACTTCGCTGTACCTGGCCATGCAGTACGGGCTGAAGGCCTCGAACTACCCGCTCATCCCGGAAGACTTTGACCGCAGGCAGCTGCCACCCGCGCTGGCGCCGCACCGCAAGAAAATCTTTGGCCTCACCATCGACCCGCAGCGCCTGTCCCAGATCCGCAATGAGCGCCGGCCCAACTCCAAGTACGCGAGCCTGGAGAACTGCCGGCATGAAATCCACGAGGCTGAGGCCATGATGCGGCGCGAGGGCATCCGATGGCTGTCCACCACGACCAAGTCGATCGAAGAGATCGCCACGACCATCCTGCAGGAAATCCGGCCGGAACGGCTCGTGTACTGACAGGCCTGGACTCGGCCGCGCTTGCAGGTGCCCGGGTCGGGGGACAGAATCATTTCAACGCCCACGCATGGAGTTGTCATGAAAGGTGATTCCCAGGTTGTCGAATACCTGCAGGCCCAGCTCAAGAACGAGCTGACGGCCATCAACCAGTACTTCCTGCATTACCGCATCTACAAGCACTGGGGCCTGGACAGGCTGGCCAAGAAGGAATACGAGGAATCCATCGGCGAGATGAAGCACGCCGACCGCCTGATGGACCGCATCCTCATGCTCGACGGCCTGCCCAACCTGCAGGACCTGGGCAAGCTCATGATCGGCGAGGATGTGCCAGAAGCCATGCAGTGCGACCTGCAGGCCGAGCGGCAGGCGCAGGCCACACTCCGCGAGGGCATCGCTCACTGCGAAAGCGTGCGCGACTTCGTCTCGCGCGAGTTGCTGCGGGACATCCTGGACGACACGGAAGAGCACATCGACTTCCTGGAGACGCAGCTGGCGCTGATCGGCAAGGTGGGGCTCCCGAATTACCTGCAGAGCCAGATGGGCGAGCTCGGCTGAGTTGTTGCCAGCGCACCTGGGACGCGGTCCCCGGTCAAGGGAGCCTTCAGGCTCTTTTTTTCGTTTTCAAAGCTCATAAGGGTGCGCAAACAGGGACCGCTTGGCGCTGCTCTGCGGCTAAGGCGTGCGAATCATTCACGTGCCCTCGGGCGCCGCATGCAGGCGTGCACCCGGGCCGGCGGTCGCCCGGTTTCACCGCCCCACCTTCACCGCCTATATTTATCGCGAATCATTCTCATTTGCGGCTATACTTTCAACAAACAGCCAGCCAAGCCTGCCGCCCTCAACGGCCCGATGCAGCGCCCAGCCAAGCCAGCCCGCCCAACGCGCCGCCCTGCGGCCATCACCTGACTTGGCATGAAGAAAAAAAACACCCGCCGCCTCGGCCTGGACCGCCGTCCAGCCCCCGCCCGCCCCCAGCCCATCGACACCGTGCTCACGGAAAAAAGCCTGTTGGGCGCCATGATGCTGGCCGCCAGCCTCAGCAGCTTTGCGCAAGGCGACGCTCCGAACCAGCCGTTGGCACCGGCGACCTCGACACTCACGTCCGTGGTGGTGCAAGGCCAGAACGCACCGCCCGCCGCCAAGCACAGCCTGCGCGCCACCGACACCAGCATCGGCAAGGGCCGACAGGCCTTGCGCGACATTCCGCAGACCGTGACCGTCATCACGGAAAAGCTCATGGACGAGCGCAACCTCGACGACTTCCGCGAGGTGCTCAAGACCACGGCCGGCGTCACCTTTCTGGCCGGCGAGACCGGCGAAGAGGACGTGCGGCTGCGGGGCTTTTCGCTCGGGCAGGCAGGTGACGTCCTTCGCGACGGCATGCGTGAAGGACAGCTTCTCACCCGCGACACCTTTGCCATGGACCGGATCGAGGTGCTCAAGGGTTCGGCCTCCATGCTCTTCGGCAAAGGCTCCACCGGCGGGGTGGTCAACCAAGTCACCAAGCAGCCCTTCCTGATGGACCAGTACGAGACCGAGGTCCGCGTCGGCACCGGCAAGACCCTGCGCACCCAGGTCGACCTGAACAAGCGGCTGAACGACCACAGCGCGGTGCGCGTCAACGCCTTGGTTCAGGAGTCGGACAACAACGGCGCAAAAAACGACCGTGAGGGCCTGGCCGCGAGTTGGCGCACCGGGATTGGCGAGCGCGATGAATTCCTGGTGGAGCTGTACCACCTGAGCACCCGGGAACGCCCGATCTACAACCAGCCGCAGTTGCTGACCGGGGCGGCCGGCGATGCCCGGCGAATGATCGTGCCCGTGCTGAAAGCGG
>CAYVGD010000307.1:0-3421 GCA_964450095.1 uncultured Polaromonas sp. | reverse complement strand
GCCGGCTTCCTGCTGAGCCTTCATTTCCTTCAGGCGCTTGATGGAAGTCTTGACCGTCTTGAAGTTGGTCAGCATGCCGCCCAGCCAACGCTGGTCAACGTAGGGCACGCCTGCACGCTGTGCTTCGGTGGCGAGGATCTCGCGGGCCTGGCGCTTGGTGCCCACCATCAGGATGGTGCCGCGGTTGGCGGACAGCTGGCGCGCGAACTTGCACGCCGCCTCGAACATCGGCAGCGATTTTTCGAGGTTGATGATGTGGATGCGGTTGCGGTGACCGAAGATGAACGGCGCCATCTTGGGGTTCCAGAAGCGGGTTTGGTGGCCAAAGTGCACACCGGCTTCCAGCATTTCGCGCATGCTTGTCGACATGAATACTCCAAAGGTTGTGTCTAAAATCAGCGCCCGCCACCCCGGGCGAACTCCCGACGGCAGCACCTTTTTCAGTGGCTGATTTGCGATTTGCCTCGGACGGAATCTGGGCACCTGCCCCGCTCCATCCAATGCCGCGTGAGTATAGCACCCGGCCCCAGACCGGCCACCGCGCGACCGCTGTGCGCCCACCCGGCAGACAACCCCATAGGCAGCGCCCATGAAGCCCCTTGACCGCCGAGCCGATCTCCTGCCCAGCCCAGGAGATGCTGCGGACCAGCCGAAGAACCTGCAGGCCCGGCTGGAGGCCGCGCTGAGCGCCGCCCGCAGCCCCGCCAACCGACACACCTATCTCCTGGCACCGGACGAGGCGCTCACCGCAGCCATCGAACAGGCCCGCGCAGGCCGTGCACCGGCGGGGCCGCTGTCGGGGCGGCCGGTGTCGGTCAAGGACCTGCTGGACGTTGCCGGGCAGACCACCGCTGCAGGCTCCAAGGTGCGGATGCACGCCCCCCCGGCGCAGCGGGACAGCCCGGCGGTGGCGCGCGTGCGCGCGGCAGGCGCATGCATCGCAGGACGCACCAACATGACCGAGTTCGCGTTCTCGGGGGTGGGCATCAATCCGTACCACGGGACGCCTGCGAACCCGGCCTTCGGCAGGTCGGATGCCGAGGCGCGCATCCCCGGCGGTTCGTCCTCGGGCGCGGCCGTGTCGGTGGCCACAGGCGCCGCCTGGGCGGGCCTGGGCTCGGACACCGGGGGCTCGCTGCGCATCCCGGCGGCGCTGTGCGGCCTGGTCGGCTTCAAGAGCACGGCCCGCCTCGTGCCCACGGATGGCGCCCTGCCCCTGTCACCGACACTGGACACCGTGGGCGCCATCACCCGGAACGTAAGCGACGCGGTGTTGGTGCATGAGATTCTTGCCGGGCGGCAGGTGGCGGCACCCGGCCGGCCGCTGGCCCAGCGCCGTCTGGGCGTGGCCCGGGGCCTGATGCTCGAGGGCCTGGAGCCCGAGGTCGCGCAGGCTTTCGAAAGCAGCCTCCAGCGGCTCAGCAATGCCGGGGCGCGCATCGAGGAGTTGGAACTGCCTTTTGAGGAACTGCCTGCGCTGAACGCAGGCGGCGGCTTTTCGGCCGCCGAGAGCCACCGCTGGCACCGCACCCTGCTCGAGGAGCAGGGTGAGCACTACGACCAGCGGGTGGCGCTGCGCATCCGCCGCGGAGCGCTGATCAGCGATGCCGACCTGCAGCAACTGCACGCGGCCCGCCGGGGCTGGATGGCCCGCATGAACACCGCCCTGGAGGGCTTCGACGCCATGCTGTCGCCCACGGTGCCCATGACCGCGCCGCTCCTGGCGCCCCTGCTGGCGAGCGACGAGGCGTTCTTTGCCACCAACGCCCTGCTGCTGCGCAACCCCTCGGCGGTGAACATGCTGGACGGCTGCGCCCTCTCCCTGCCTTGCCACGAACCCGGCCAGGCGCCGGTGGGGCTGATGATCTGGCACGGCGCCCTGCGGGACGATGCGGTGCTGGACGTGGCGCTGCAGGCCGAGGCCGCGCTGGCACAAGACTGAACCCTTCCATGCCCAGCCTTCAACGCATCCACACCGCACAAAGCTGGCCTCTCCATGGGGTGGAGGCTTCCCGGGCCCTGGAACGGCATGCCCAGGCGGGGCTGGCACCCCACACACTGATGCAGCGCGCTGGGCTGGCTGTGGCCCGCCTGGCCAGGGCCATTGCGCCACACGCGCGCAGCGTGTGGATCGCCTGCGGCCCGGGCAACAACGGCGGCGACGGTTTCGAGGCGGCGCTCCACCTGCACCGGCTGGGCTGGCACGTCACGCTCACCTGGACGCCAGCGCCCCACAGCCCGCCGGACGCACAGGCTTCGCGCGAACGGGCACTGGCTGCAGGAATGGCGATCTCCGATGCGCCGCCGCAGGACTTCGGCCTGGCCATCGACGCCCTGCTGGGCCTGGGCGGCGACCTCTCGCCCCAGCGCAGCGGCTCCGCCCAGATGCTGCAGTGGCTACAGCACATGCATGCGTCCGGTCGACCGGTGCTGGCCGTGGACCTGCCGACGGGCCTCGACGCGGACACCGGTGCCGCAGCCCGACGCCAGGCAAGCTCCCACCTGAGCGCTGCAACACGTCACACCCTCAGCCTGCTGAGCCTCAAGCCCGGCCTCTTCACGGCCGAGGGCCGCGACCATGCCGGGCAGGTGTGGTTTGACGACCTTGGCGTCGATGGCGCTGCGGTGGCGCCCGACGCCTGGCTGGCAGGCGCCGACCTGGCCGGCGACCTGCCGCGCCGCTCGGCTCCGCAAGCCAGCCACAAGGGCAGCTTCGGCGACGTCGTGGTGGTGGGCGGCGAGCAGGGGCGCTCGGTGAGCATGGCCGGTGCTGCCCTGCTGGCCGCGCGGGCGGCCCTGCACCACGGCGCCGGCCGCGTGTACGTGTGCCTGCTGGGCAGCGGTTCGCTCCAACTCGATGCCCCGCAGCCCGAACTGATGTTTCGCCCGCCCGACTCGCTGGCCGGTTTGACTGCGGCGCAGGCCGTGGTCGCGGGCTGCGGAGGCGGTGGGGCGGTGGCCGACGCCCTGCCCCGGCTGATGGCCCACGCCGGGCCGCTCGTGCTGGACGCTGACGCGCTCAACGCGCTGGCCAGCAGCCCTGCGCTGCAGCAGGCGCTGCGCGCACGAAGCCGCGAGGGGCTGGAGACCGTGCTCACGCCCCATCCGCTGGAGGCGGCCCGGTTGCTGGGTTGCTCGGCCGCCGAGGTGCAGACCGACCGGCTGCAAGCTGCGCGGCGGCTGGCCGATGGCCTGGGCTGCACGGTGGCACTCAAGGGATCGGGCACGGTGATCGCGACGCCCGGGGAACTGCCCGCCATCAACGCAAGCGGCAACGTGCTGCTGGCCACGGCCGGCACAGGCGACGTGCTGGCCGGCATGGTGGGGGCCGCCATGGCCCAGGGACTGGCTGCCCGGGCGGCTGCACTGCAGGCGGTGTTCGAGCACGGGCGCATCGCCGACGACTGGGCGCAGGCGCAGC
>CAYVGD010000306.1:0-3430 GCA_964450095.1 uncultured Polaromonas sp. | reverse complement strand
AACCTGTACCGAGAAGGTCTACAGCTTTGCCGAACTGCACCGGGAGGTGCAGGTCATGGCCGCGAGTCTGAAGGCCCTGGGCGTGCAAAAGGGCGACCGCGTGCTGATCTACATGCCCATGATCGCCGAGGCAGCCTTTGCCATGCTGGCCTGCGCGCGCATCGGCGCCATCCATTGCGTGGTGTTCGGCGGCTTTGCCAGCGGCTCGCTCGCCTCGCGCATCGAGGACGCGCAACCCAAGGTGATCGTCAGCGCCGACGGCGGTTCCCGGGGCGGCAAGGGCATTGCCTACAAGCCGCTGCTGGACGAGGCCATTCGCCTCTCAAGCCACAAGCCCGGTGCCGTGCTGCTGGCAGATCGCCAGATCGCGCCCATGGACCTGGTGGCCGACCGCGACCACCTGTGGGCCGACCTGCGCGCGCGCCACCTGAACGCACAGGTGCTCTGCGAGCCGATGGCCGCCACCGACATCAGCTACACCATCTACACCTCCGGCACCACCGGCAAGCCCAAGGGCGTGCAGCGCGACACCGGCGGCTACGCCGTGGCGCTGGCCGCATCGATGAAGCACATCTTCGACGGCAGGGCGGGTGAGGCCTTCTTCTCCACCAGCGACATCGGCTGGGTGGTGGGCCACAGCTACATCATCTACGGGCCGCTGATCGCCGGCATGGCCTCCATCATGTACGAAGGCCTGCCCACGCAGGGGCTGGACGGGCAGCCCAACGGCGCCATCTGGTGGAGCCTGGTGGAAAAGTACAAGGTCACCGGTATGTTCAGTGCGCCCACGGCCGTGCGCGTGCTGAAAAAACAGGACCCGGCGCTGCTCAAGAAGCACGACCTGTCCTCCCTGCGCGCGCTGTTCCTGGCCGGCGAGCCGCTGGACGAGCCCACGGCCCGCTGGATCAGCGAAGGCTTGAGCGTGCCCATCATCGACAACTACTGGCAGACCGAATCGGGCTGGCCCATCCTCACGCTGGCCAATGCGGTGCAGCACATGCCGGCCAAGTTCGGCAGCCCGGGCGTGCCCATGTACGGCTACAAGGTCAAGCTGCTGCACGAAAGCACCGGCGAGGAACTCACGCAGCCCAACGAGAAGGGCGTGGTCTGCATCGAGGGGCCCACGCCGCCCGGCTTCATGCAGACCGTGTGGCGCGACGATGCGCGCTTCGTCAAGACCTACTGGCAGAGCGTGCCGGGCAAGATGGTCTACAGCACCTTCGACTGGGGCATCCGCGACGAGGACGGTTACTTCTTCATCCTGGGCCGCACCGACGACGTGATCAACGTCGCCGGCCACCGCCTGGGCACCCGCGAGATCGAGGAAAGCATCTCGGGCCATCCGCTGGTGGCCGAGGTGGCCGTGGTGGGCGTGGCCGACCCGCTCAAGGGCCAGGTGGCCATGGCCTTTGCCGTGCTCAAGGACGCCGCGGTGGCAGGCGACGCCGAGGCCTCCAAGAGGGTCGAGGCCGAGGTCATGAAGCGCGTGGACGGTGACCTGGGCGCCGTGGCGCGACCGGCCCGCGTGCGCTTTGTCACCGCGCTGCCCAAGACCCGCAGCGGCAAATTGCTGCGCCGTGCGATCCAGGCCGTGTGCGAAGGCCGCGACCCGGGCGACCTGACCACGCTGGACGACCCGTCTGCGCTCGAGCAGATCAAGCAGCGGCTGGCGAGCTGATCGGCCCGCGCCCATGGGCGATGCGCCGGGCCCGCAAGGGCCCGGCGCTTTTTCTTGGTCGCGCTCCGACCCTGCCGACACCGCGCCCCTGGAGCAGGGGCATCGGCCCGGGGGCGGGCAGGGCTGCATGCCTTGGCGGACAATGTCGATTTTTGCGGGCCGGTGCGCGGCCCGCACGGAGACACCGATGAGCAACCGCAGAACCGCGCTGCAGCAGAGCCTGGCGGTCATGGCCCTGATGGCCACGGCCGGGCTGCTGCCCCGCAGCGCACACGCCTTCACCAAGGCCGCCTTCGACGCCAAGAACCTCGCCGAGGCCGTGCGCGCCCTGGGCGGACAGCCGCCGACCGCCAGCCGCGACATCAGCCTGGACGTGCCCGAGATCGCTGAAAACGGTGCCGTGGTGCGTGCCAGCTTTTCCACCACGCTGCCTGGCGTCAAGCGCATGCTCCTGCTGGCCGAGAAGAACCCGTCGCCCCTGGTGGCGGTGTTCAACGTGAGCGAGACCATCGAGCCGAGCTTCGTCATCAACACCAAGCTGGCCGAATCCACCGACGTGGTGGCCGTGGCCCTGATGGCCGATGGCCGTGCCCTGTTTGCCAAGAAGCAGGTGAAGGTCACGCTGGGCGCCTGCGGCGCCTGACGCCAGCGAAAGGAACACACCATGTCCGACATGAGAATCCGCGCCCAGGCCAGCGGCAACCAGGCCACCGTGCGCGTGTTGATGAACCACGAGATGGAAAGCGGCCAGCGCAAGGATGCCAGCGGCCGAACCGTTGCGGCCTGGCACATTCAGGACGTGAACGTCAGCCTCAACGGCCGCCCGGTGCTGAGCGCCGAGTGGGGCCCCGCGGTCTCCCGCAACCCCTTCGTGCAGTTCGTGATCAAGGGCGCCAAGGCAGGGGACCGCCTGGCCATTTCCTGGCGCGACAACCGCGGCGAGACCCGCACCCAGGAGGCCGTGGTCGCCTGAAGACTCCCGGCTCTGGCCCGGGCGCGGACGGGTCGCGCACCCCACAGGGAAAAAATATTGCGCCGGTCGTCGTTGGGGCTGGATGGCGCCAACGTCGCACAAATCGCGTCAAAACCTAGGGAAAGCCCTGTGTTTTGCATCCAAAAAGGGGCTTGCGGCCCCTTTTTTGTCAACTGGCCGTCAAGCAGCGCTGGCTACAATCCGTTCCGCTACACACGGCCCTTCCCCAGCCACAGTCGCATCCGCCAACCGGTTCAGCCGTGTCGCGGAAGGTATGTCAACCAACTAATGTTCCCTCCAGGGGAACGGAGGTCAGCGAACCATGAGCGAGCCGACAACGGTCTACGCCGCCTACCAAGGCAACACCTATCTCTTCGGAGGCAATGCGCCCTACGTCGAAGAGATGTATGAGAACTACCTGGCCAACCCCGGCAGCGTTCCCGACAACTGGCGCGAATACTTCGACGCGCTGCAAAACGTGCCCGCGGTGGATGGCAGCAATGCCAAGGACGTTCCCCACCTCCCCGTGATCAACGCCTTTGCCGACCGTGCCAAGCAGGGCGGCACCAAGGTGGTCATGGCCAGCGCCGACGTGGAAATGGGCCGCAAGCGCACCGCCGTGCAGCAGCTCATTGCCGCCTACCGCAACGTCGGCCAGCGCTGGGCGGACCTCGACCCGCTCAAGCGCGCTGAGCGCCCCCACATTCCCGAGCTCGATCCGGCCTTCTACGGCTTCACCGATGCCGACCAGGAAACGGTGTTCGACACGAGCAACACCT
>CAYVGD010000305.1:0-3455 GCA_964450095.1 uncultured Polaromonas sp. | reverse complement strand
TTTCCAAACCCTTCGGAGAAACTTTCTATGGAAGTCTTGCTACAGCAGATCATCAACGGTCTGGTCCTGGGCAGCATGTACGCCCTCATCGCGCTGGGCTACACCATGGTCTACGGCATCATCAACCTGATCAACTTCGCCCATGGCGAGGTGCTCATGGTCGGCGCGCTCACCAGCTGGACCATCATCGGGTTGATGCAGGAGTCCATGACCGGCACCCCCGGCTGGGCGATCCTGCTGCTGTCGCTGGTCATCGCCTGCGTCGTGTGCGCGGCACTCAATTACGCCATCGAGAAGGTCGCCTACCGGCCTCTGCGCAACTCGCCCAAGCTGGCGCCGCTCATCACCGCCATCGGCATGTCCATCCTGCTGCAGACCCTGGCCATGATGATCTGGAAGCCCAACTACAAGGCCTTCCCCACGCTGCTGCCGGCCGAGCCTTTCCAGGTGGGTGGGGCGGTCATCACCGTCACCCAGGTGTGCATTCTCGCGATCACCGCGATTTCCCTGGCGGGCCTGATGTACATCGTCAACTACACCCGCCTGGGTCGCGCCATGCGGGCCACGGCGGAAAACCCGCGCGTGGCCGCACTCATGGGCGTCAAGCCCGACACGGTGATCTCGGCCACCTTCATCATCGGTGCCGTGCTGGCGGCGATTGCCGGCGTCATGTACGCCTCCAACTACGGCACGGCCCAGCACACCATGGGCTTCCTGCCCGGCCTCAAGGCCTTCACTGCGGCCGTCTTCGGCGGCATCGGCAACCTGGGCGGCGCCGTGCTCGGCGGGATCCTGCTGGGCCTGATCGAGTCCATCGGCGCCGGCTACATCGGGCCGCTGACCGGCGGCTTCCTGGGCAGCCAGTACGTGGACATCTTTGCCTTCATCGTGCTGATCTTCGTGCTCACGCTGCGTCCTTCGGGTCTGCTGGGTGAACGCGTGGCCGACCGGGCCTGACCCCAAGAGGTGCACATCATGATGAAAGAACACCGTCTCCTTACTTTCCTGATCGCCGCGGTCGTGCTGATGGTGCTGCCGCTGGCGCTGCAGCCCTTCGGCAACGCCTGGGTGCGCATCATCGACATGGCGCTGCTCTACGTGCTTCTGGCCCTGGGCCTGAACATCGTGGTCGGCTACGCGGGCCTGCTGGACCTGGGCTACGTGGCCTTCTTCGCAGTCGGTGGCTACCTGTTCGCGCTGCTGGCTTCGCCCCACCTGGCCGACGCCTTTCCCTTCATCGCCGCGACCTTCCCCAACGGCCTGCACCTGCCCATCTGGGTGGTCATTCCGCTGGCTGCGTTTCTTGCGGCCATCGTGGGCATGCTCCTGGGCGCACCCACGCTCCGGCTGCGCGGCGACTACCTGGCCATCGTGACCCTGGGCTTCGGCGAGATCATCCGCATCTTCCTGAACAACCTGGACCGCCCGATCAACCTGACCAACGGCCCCAAGGGCATCAGCCAGATCGACGGCATCGACCTGTTCGGCCTGCCGCTGTATCGAACGCTGGAGATCTTTGGCCTGGAAATCCGTTCGGTCAGCCTCTACTACTACTTCTTCCTGGCCCTGGTGGTCGTCTCGGTGGTGATCTGCCATCGCATGGAGCGCTCGCGCGTGGGCCGCGCCTGGATGGCCATCCGCGAGGACGAGATCGCGGCCAAGGCCATGGGCATCAACACCCGCAACCTGAAGCTCCTGGCCTTCGGCATGGGGGCCACCTTCGGGGGCGTCTCGGGCGTGATGTTCGCCGCCTTCCAGGGCTTCGTCTCGCCCGAATCCTTCAGCCTGATGGAGTCGGTGATGATCGTGGCCATGGTGGTGCTCGGCGGCATCGGGCACCTGCCCGGCGTGATCCTGGGTGCGCTGCTGCTGGCGGCGCTGCCGGAGGTGCTGCGCCATGTGGCCGGCCCGCTGCAGGCCATGACCGATGGCCGCCTGGACGCGGCCATCCTGCGCCAGCTGCTGATCGCGCTGGCCATGATCGTCATCATGCTGATGCGGCCGCGTGGCCTGTGGCCATCGCCTGAACACGGGCAGAGCCTGAGCAGCCCCAGCGGCCAGAAGGGAGCCTGAGATGAGCGACATCATCCTCGACGTCAGCGGTGTCTCTAAGCGCTTCGGCGGCCTGCAGGCGCTTTCGGAGGTGGGCATCCGCATCCAGCGCGGCCAGGTCTACGGTCTCATCGGTCCCAACGGCGCCGGCAAGACCACCTTCTTCAACGTGCTCACCGGGTTGTACACGCCCGACACCGGCCGCTTCCTGCTGGCCGGCCAACCCTACACACCCTCGGCCGTGCACGAGGTGGCCAAGGCCGGCATCGCCCGCACCTTCCAGAACATCCGGCTGTTTGCCGAGATGACCGCGCTGGAAAACGTGATGGTCGGCCGCCATGTGCGCACGCACTCGGGCCTGGTGGGCGCCATCCTGCAGACCGGCCGGTTCAAGGCCGAGGAAAAGGCCATCGCTGACCGCGCACGCGAACTGCTGGACTACGTGGGCATCGGCAAGTACGCCGACTTCAAGGCCCGCACGCTCAGCTACGGCGACCAGCGCCGCCTGGAGATCGCCCGGGCCCTGGCCACCGATCCTCAGCTGATTGCGCTGGACGAGCCGGCTGCCGGCATGAACGCCACCGAGAAGGTGCAACTGCGCGAACTGATCGACCGCATCCGCCGCGACAACCGCACGATCTTGCTGATCGAGCACGACGTCAAGCTGGTCATGGGCCTGTGCGACCGGGTCACGGTGCTGGACTACGGCAAGCAGATTGCCGAGGGTGCGCCGGCCGAGGTGCAGAAGAATCAAAAAGTGATTGAGGCCTATCTGGGCACGGGAGGCCACTGACATGGCACAGACTCTGTTGAAAGTGAAGGGCCTGAAAGTGGCCTATGGCGGCATCCAGGCCGTCAAGGGCGTGGACCTGGAGGTGCGCGAGGGCGAACTGGTCACGCTGATCGGCTCCAATGGCGCGGGCAAGACCACCACCATGAAGGCCATCACGGGCACGCAGCCCCTGGTCGATGGCGACATCGAGTACCTGGGCAAGAGCATTCGCGGCAAAGGCGCCTGGGACCTGGTCAAGGAGGGCCTTGCGATGGTGCCCGAGGGCCGGGGCGTGTTCACGCGCATGACCATCACCGAGAACCTGCAGATGGGCGCCTACATCCGCGATGACAAGCGCGGCATCGTCGACGACATCGACATGGTGTTCTCCATCTTTCCGCGCCTGAAAGAGCGCCGCGACCAACTGGCCGGCACCATGTCGGGCGGCGAGCAGCAGATGCTGGCCATGGGCCGCGCGCTGATGAGCCGTCCCCGGGTGCTGCTGCTGGACGAGCCGTCCATGGGGTTGTCGCCCATCATGGTCGACAAGATCTTCGAGGTGGTCAAAGACGTTTACGCCCGCGGTGTCACCATCGTGCTGGTGGAGCAGAACGCCAGCCGGGCCCTGGGC
>CAYVGD010000304.1:0-3456 GCA_964450095.1 uncultured Polaromonas sp. | reverse complement strand
CAAAGCCGCGCGAGCCGAACCAGCGGGCCAGCGGCAGCCAGCGCGCCAGCCAGGCATCGGGCTTGAGCAGCGGCACGCGGAAGAACAGGTAATGGTGCAGCAGCCACTTCAGGGGCGTGCCCTGCAGGCGATGCAGCTGCTCGGCCAGTTTGCGCGGCGCATCGGCCGAGGCCGCTTGCACCAGCTGGTGCTGCACCAAAAACTGCAGCACGGCCTCGACGTCGGCCTCGTCCAGGGCCAGCGTGGTGCGGGCAGAAATGTCCTGGGCAATCTGCCCTGCATCGCCCAGGTCCCAGCGCTGCAGCACCTCCAGGGTGGGCCAGTCGATGCGGAAGAACAGGTTGCGCACCGGGTCGTGCAAGGTCCAGCTGGGCTGGCCGTCCGGCAGCGTCGGGCCGGACAGCAGGTCCAGTTCCTGGCGAAGGCGGGGCAGGGCCATGGCTACCATCCGAGGAAGGTGCGCGTGGCGGCCCAAGGACGGCGCAGCGCCCAGTAGGCCAGGGGCACGCGCTCGCCGTGCAGCTTGGCCGTGCCCTTCAGGCCCACGCGGTGCGCGGTGCCGGCGCTGAGCGCAGCGCGCACGCGGTAGGCCAGGCTGCCGTCGGGGCGCTGCACCGCATCGTGCGCCATGTAGCGAAGGCGGGCCTGCACAGGCGACAGGGGGCTGGCGCTCAGGTACAGGCTGAGCTCATCGCCAGGCTGGAGCGCGATCGCATCGGCCTGCGGCACCCAGGCCTCGACCTCGACGTCGTCGAGCGCGGCCAGGCGCAGGATGCGCTCGCCGGTGCTCACGGGCCGGCCGATCCATTCCGAGGGGTCGTCCATCAGCACCACGCCGGGCTGCGGCGCCAGCACGCGCGCGCGGGCGAGCTGCTCCTGCAGCAGCGCAATTTCGGCGCGGCGCTCTTCCACCTTGCCCACCAGGAGGGCCAGCTGGGTCTTCGAACGCGCATCGCTCAGGGCCATCTGGCTGGTCTGGCGGTAGTCGGTCTCGGCGGTGGCCAGCGCCTGCGCGGCCACCTCCAGCCGGGACTGGATCACCATTTCATCGAAGCTGAAAAGCGGCTGCTGCGCCTGCACCGGCTGGTTGGGCTGCACGTGGAAGATGTCGATCACGCCGTCCAGCGGCGCGCGCACCACCACAGGCTTGGCCGGCACGAGCTCGCCCGGTGCGAGCACCGTGAGCCTGACCGGAAAGAGGCACACCAGCAGCACCAGCGCCAGCGCCTGCAGGCGCCGCTGCTTCCACCAGGGCTTGCCAGGGTGCCAAGCGAGGGCAGCTGCCATCGCCGCGCGCGCCTGGCGCCAGCGGCTCAGGCGCGGGCGGTGCAGCGCCAAGAAGGCATGCCACCAGGCGTCAGACCATTCCTGCAGCAGCGCCTGCTCACCCGGCGCCCACGGCTCTTCACGCACCAGCACCGCACCCCCTGCCACCGAAGGGGCCTGGGGGTTGCAGGGGGCGGGCAGCCACAGGGCGTGGGCGGGCCACCACTGGGCCCAGTCCGCGGCAAGCTCGGCCGGAAGGTCGGCCGCCGTGAAGCAGCGCGGCCCCTGGCCAGACCCGGCGGTGGCGTCCAGGTGGCGGCACACCGCCTCCAGCCACTGCGCATAGGGCACGTTGGCATCGACCTGCACCACGCCCGACAGGCACCAGGTGCCCTCGCCTGCCAGCCAGAGCGCGGCCTGGCGGTATGGCGCCAGCGCCAGGCTTTCATTGACCAGCAAAAAGCCCAGCTCGCGGTCCGACGCGGCGTGCCTGGCCCGGCGCGAAAGCTCCCACAGGGCCAGCGGTGGCTGCGCCACCGTGCCAAGTCCAGGCTGCATCATCCAGCCCGCACCCGCACAGGCATGGATTCACGCACGGTTGTCTGCGGCAGCACCGCAACACGCACGCCAGCGATGGGGCGCTTGCCCGCCATGCGCAGCTTGTCGCTGAAGCTCTCGCGGCTTTGTGGCCGGTCCTGCGTCTGTTCGCCGACGAACATCTGGAAGATCACGGTGACTTCGCGGCCGTCATCGTCTCGCGCGACCACCTTCAGGTCCAGCTTGCCTTTGAAGCCCGCCGGCGGCGTGACCTCGAAGACACCGGTGGCGGGGTCGAACTGCACCCAGGTCGGCAGCGGCGTGTCGTCGGCGCGCTTGGCGTCCAGCTTGATCACCGCGTCCTTGTTGCTGTGGATGAAGGCATCGAACGGCAGGCTGACCTTGGTGGTTGAACTCGTGGATTGCACGAACTGGTCCGTCACGCCGCGGAAGACCGACAGGCCCTGGGGCGCGGTGTCGCTCACCGGAATCTGGAAGCCCGCACCGTTGGTGACCGTGTCGGCCTGCGGCAGCACGGCCTCGGCCGTGACCGGCCTGGGAGCAGTGGGCTGGAGCTGGGAGCCAAAACCCAGGGGCGACGGCGTGACCGGCAACGGCGCTGGCGCCACAGGAGGCGGCGGGGCTGGCGGCGCAGACGGCGCGGCCGGCGGAGGCGCGGATGCGGCGGGCAAGGGCCGGTCGTCGTTGCCGGGGCCAGTCGGGTTCAGGCCCCGCTCGTCGTACCGTCGACCCGTGCCGTCGTCCTTGATGGTCGACGTGTCGAATGCGCTGGCGCCGCCGGCAAGGGTGGCCGTGAGCCGCAGGCTTTCAGAGGTCTCGAACTCGGTGTCATCGACCGTGGGCACGCTCACGAAAAAAGCGTTCACGCCCGCGGGCAGGGTGACCCGGCCCTGGCTCACGGTCAGTGGCACCCGGTTGCCGGCGCCGTCGAAGTAATGCGCGGTCCAGCCTGGCCCATGGTCCGAGGGCTCGGTATCCACGTCCGTGACGGCCAGGACGATCTCCGTGTCGCGCGCGTTGCCGTCGGGCAGCGTGACCGTGAAAACGGCGTTCGAACCCTCCGACACGTCGTCCAGGCCGCTGACGGTGATGCCGCGGTCATCGTTCCGCGCGGCCTGGGAATCGGTGGCACCCGTGGTGTTGTCCGGGTAGATGCTGCCCGTGCCGTCATCCAGGATGGTGGCCGTGCCGTAGGCGGCGTTGCCACCGGTGGGCTTGGCCACCAGTTGAAAAGTCTCGGCTCCCTCATAACCCGTGTCGTTGACCACACGCGTGCGCACCAGCAGCTGGCCGCCGATCAGGTTCACGGTGGCGCCCGGTGTGTAGTCGCTCCAGGAAGTGCCGTTGAATACCTGCAGCGGTCGAGCCGTGGTTTGCGGATGGGTGTTGTCGGTGCCCAGGCGGGCGTCGGCGGTCTCGGGCGCATTGTCGTTTTGCAGGTCCAGAACCACGCCCTGGGTTCCGGTGCCAGACACCGTGAACACCGCATAAGGGGACGCTTCGTTGACGCGGATGTGGTTCACCCGCACCGGGCGGTCGTCGTTGCGCGTGGCGTTGGGGTCCGAAGCACCCGTGGCGTTGTCCGGGTAGATGCTGCCCGTGCCGTCGTCCAGGATGGTGGCCGTGCCGTAG